>DATLFF010000168.1:0-5194 GCA_035524915.1 Gemmatimonadota bacterium
GGGCGCTGGGCGGCGTCCCGCGCGTGGTGCAGCTGCTGGGCGGGGTCGTGGGGATCGTGCTCGGGATCGTCGTCGTGGCCCTGATCGTCTGGCGGCGCCGCTCGATCCTCGCCTGGTGGCGCCGCCGGAGCCACCGGTTCCAGTACAGCGTGCTGGGAGTCGTCCTGGCAGGGGCGATCGCCGCCACCGCGTCGGGGGCGTTCGTCTGGGACTACATGCAGAACGACAACGATTTCTGCAACTCGTGCCACATCATGCACGAGCCGTTCGAGCGGTTCCAGGACAGTGAGCACTCCCAGCTCCTGTGCCACGACTGCCACCAGCAGTCGGTCTTCGCCAGCGCGCGCCAGCTCTACCTCTGGGTGGCCGACCGGCCGGAGGAGATCGGACCTCACGCGCCGGTGGCGCGGGAGGTCTGCGTGGAGTGTCACGTGACGGAGGACCCGGATTCGACCTGGCAGCGGATCTCGGCCACCGTGGGGCACCGGGTCCACCTCGAGGCCGATACGAGCGCGCTCGCCGACGTGACCTGCGTCACCTGCCACGGCGCCGAGGTCCACCGGTTCGTCCCCGCCGACCTGACGTGCGGTCAGTCGGGGTGCCACGATCCCGGCAAGACCGAGGTCGTCCTGGGCGAGATGGCGGGACAGACCGGCTTCCACTGCGTGACCTGCCACGAGTTCACCGCGCCCGTCCCGGAGCGGGCGCCCCTCGACACGGTGCGTCAGGCGCTTGTGCCCGCGCTCGAGCAGTGCAGCTCGTGCCACGAGATGGAGAAGCTGCTGGTCGGCCTCGATCCGGAGATCGACCCGCACGACGCGGTCTGCGGCACGTGCCACAACCCGCACACGCAGGAGGCGCCCGGCGAGGCCGCCAACCGCTGCGCCGAGTGCCACGCCCCGGCCGACACGCTGACCCCCTTCCACCGCGGGATCGACGGGGCCGTCCTGGAGGACTGTGTCGGCTGCCACGAGGCCCACACCTTCGCCGTGGAGGGGGACGACTGCGTCGCCTGCCACGCGGACATCATCGGCGGGGTCCCCACGGCGGGTCCGCGGGCCCCCCGATCGAGGGACGAGGAGAGCGATCGTCCGCCCGCCGGCGAGCGGACGGGCCGGGAGCCCGCCCTCCGCGACGCGGCGTCGGGGCCCGGCCTGATCCATCCGGCGTCGCTGGGAAGCCCCTCGAACCGCCCGGCGGACGAGGTCGCGCGCACGTACGCGGGCATGCGGCTCGACGCCTTGGGGGCCGCGCTCCAGCAGGTGCCCTCGGGGTTCGCCCACACCGACCACCGGGACATCGCGTGCACCGACTGCCACACGTCGCGCAGCACCCATGGAGAGGTGACCGTGGAGTCCCGCGGGGAGTGCCTGCAGTGCCATCACACACGGCCCGTGGTGAACGCCGGCTGCGCGCGGTGCCACTCCCGGTCCGAGCTGTCCGCCGCCCGCAACGTGTCCGTGCAGATGAGCTTCGCCCGGCGGACCACGAGCCGCGCGCTCCGGTTCGATCACGACGATCACGCTTCGACGGCCTGCGCGGACTGTCACACGCGGCCACCCACGCTCGCGGTCTCCCGCACGTGCGCGAGCTGCCACGCCAGCCATCACACCGCGAGCGCGGACTGCCTGACCTGCCACCGGCCGCCCGCCGCGACCGCCCATACCCGGGACGTCCACACGCGGGGCTGCGCCGGCTCCGGCTGTCACGAAGACACGCGCTACGGCGCGATGACCCGGGGCCGGAACACCTGCCTCGGGTGCCATCAGGACATGACCGACCACCGGCCGGGGGAGGAGTGCGCGAAGTGCCATCGCGTGTCCTTCGCGGCCGGGGTCTCGCGTCCGGCGGCGGGGCGATGAGAGGCCAGCTCGGCGCGGGCCTGCTCCTCGGCGCGTTCGCGGTCGCGGCCTCGCCGTCGCGCCTGGTGGCCCAGGGGTACACCGCCGAGGTGAGCGTGCACGGCCGGGTGGTCGAGCTGCGCGGGCTCGTCCGCGACAGCCTGCCCGAGGCCGAGGTCCCCGGCGAGGGCCTCCAGCGGCGGCTCGCGGACGGGACCGTCGTGTTCTGCGTCCCGAACGGGTTCTGCCGCTGGTTCCCGTCCGGCGAGGAGGAGAGCGTCTCGCTCGTCACGGAGGACGTGCGCGTCTCCGCCTGGACCGGGATCCGCGGCCTGGCGGCCCACGCCCACGTTCGCGGGCGCTACGGCAGCGACGACTTCTGGCCCCGCGCCGAGCAGGAGCTGGAGGCGGTGTACGCGTACGTGAGCTACGAGCGCGACCCGTACCGGATCCGCGCCGGCCGCCAGCACCGCGTCAACGGGCTCGGCTACTACAACTTCGACGGCGCGGCCTTCCTCTGGCGGGGGTTCGAGGCCGCGCGGATCGAGGTCTACGGCGGCTGGAGCCTCGCGCGCAACCTGAACGCCCCGCGCACCGGATCCCTGCTCGAGGACGCCGACGAGTTCGCGCCCGGCGACCGCGGGCTCCTGGTCGGCGCGGACGTGACGGGCTCCTGGGGTCGGATCGCGACGGGCGCCCTCACCTACCAGCGCGAGATCCGGACCGACGAGCTGGCGCTCTATACCGAGCGGATCGCCGGCGACGTGGGGCTGCGGCTTGGAGAGGTGAGCGTGGACCTCGCCGCCGACTACGACATGGGCTGGGGGGAGCTCAACTCGGCGCTCGCCCGGGTCACGGCGCCGCTGCCGGCGGGCTTCGAGGTGATGGGCCAGGCGCGGCGCTTCACGCCGCACTTCGAGCTCTGGACGATCTGGGGCGCGTTCAGCCCTGTGGGGTACGACGAGGCCCGGGTGTGGGCCGCGTGGAACGCGGCCGGCATGGACCTGCGGCTCGAGGGGGGCGGGGCCTACCGCGTGTACGAGGAGACCGATGCCGGCGCGCGATTCGTCCAGCTCGAGGACTCCGGCTGGCGCGCCTTCGGCCGGGCCTCGTACCGCCGGGACGGCTGGTTCGCGGACGGCTCCTACCGCGCCGAGGAGGGGGCCGGCGCCGCCCGCTACGGCGGAGACGTCTCCCTGGGGTACGAGTTCGATCCGGGCACCTGGGTGACCCTGCGGGGGACCTCGTCGCAGTCCTTCTCCGAGTTCGGGCTGGGCGAGCAGGTGACGGCGGGCGGCGGGATCGACGGCGCCCTGCGGCTCGGGGACGTCCGCATCTCGGCGGGATGGGCCGTCTACGACCTGACGTACGAGGACCGGCCGGCGGTCGAGGACTGGCGGCAGGTCCGCGGCCATCTGGGGGTCTCGTACCGCTTCGGCACCGAGCCGGGGCGCGAGGACCGCAGATCCGGCGCGATGCGATGAAGCGGCTCCTCCTCACCGCGCTGGCGGCCGCCGTGCTGGGCGGCGGGGCTCTGCTCTCGCTCCCCCGGCAGGAGGACTTCCCCCACGAGCGGCACGCGCGGCTCTTCCCGACCTGCGAAAGCTGCCACGCCGGCGTGGTCACCGGAGATCCGGCCGCGGTGTACACCATCACGCCGGCGGACTGCGCCAACTGCCACGACGGCGCCGAGCTCGAGGCGGTGGACTGGACCGGCCCGACCCCCGAGCCCGACAACCTGGTCTTCACCCACTCCGGGCACGCCTCCGAGCTCGAGCGCGAGGGGCGGCCCGCTCTGGCCTGCCTGGACTGCCACCAGCGCGAGGAGGCCGAGGCCCGGATGGCGGTCGAGCGGGCCCGGCCCGAGACCTGCTTCGAGTGTCACGCGCCGGAGGCCACCGAGCACTACGCCATGGAGGTGGACTGCGCCACCTGCCACGCGCCGCTGGCGCGGGCCGTGGAGCTGACCCCCGAGGCGATCGCCGAGCTTCCACAGCCGGGGAGCCACTCGGCCGCGGACTTCCTCTCCGCCCACGGCGAGCTGGCCGTCGACCCCTCCGCCGACTGCGCGATCTGCCACACGCGCGACAGCTGCGAGCGCTGTCACCTGAACGCCGCCTCCGTCCCGGCGATCGCCGCGCTGGACGAGGACGCGCGCGTGGCCACGCTCATGTCCGACCGGCCCGGCGAGTGGCCCGAGCCCCCGAGCCACCAGCGGGAGGACTGGGCGTGGACCCACGAGCGCGACGCGCGGGCGGACATCGAGACGTGCGCCAACTGCCACTCCAGCTCGAGCTGCGCCGAGTGCCACGGCCAGGGCCGGCCGGCGATCGCGTCCCGGCTGCCGGAGGGCCGGGCGGCGGGACCGACCGGCGTCCGGATCACCGCGGTCGTTCCGGTGGGTCACTCCGAGACGTTCTTCGACCGCCACGGCACGGCGGCAGCGATCGGGGTTCCCGACTGCGCGGCGTGCCACGCGGAGAAGGAATGCCTCGATTGCCACGACGGCGTGGATCGCCCGGGCTTCCACCCGGTGGACTTCGCGGTCCGTCACGGGGGGGAGGCGTTCGCGGCCCGCACCGAGTGCGCCGCGTGCCACGCGCGCGAGGCCTTCTGCCGCGACTGCCATTCCAGCCTCGGCCTGGCGGCCGAGCGGCAGGTGGGCGGAGGCGCGGTCTTCCACGACGCGCAGCCCGACTGGCTGCTGGCCCACGGCCAGGCGGCCCGGCAGAACCTGGAGTCGTGCGTGGGGTGCCACGCGGAGCGCTCCTGCCTGCGCTGTCACAGCGCCCGGACGGGACTGCGGGTCAGTCCCCACGGCCCCGACTTCGACCCCGCGCACGTGGCGGACAAGAGCACCCAGTCGTGCGCGATCTGTCACTTCGGGCTGCCGGAGGGGATCTCCCCGTAAGCCGCCGGTCGCCGCCGGCGTCCGTTTCGCGGAGCGCGCCTTCGAGCCGCCGGACCGCCTCCTCGAGATCGCCGGAGCGCCATCGGACGAGTCCCTCCAGCGAGGAGACGGCGGCGGCCGGGCGGAGGAGGGGAGGGATACGGAACCGGAGGGTCGATGGACCATCCAGGACCTCCGCGCGCGGGGAGCTCGACGGGAGTCCCTCCATTGGAGCCCGGACCCCGGCGGGAGTCGATCGGGAAATGCCCGAAATCGATGTAGGGAAAACGAGCGGCGGGCGCACCCCCGCTAGATCGCGTCGAGCGCCCGCACCAGGTCCGCGATGATGTCGTCGGGATGCTCGACCCCGATGGAGAGCCGGACCATGCCGGGCCCGATCCCCATCCGCCGCCGCTCCTCCAGGGGGATGTCGGCGTGGGTCATGCTGGCGGGATGCTCGGCG
>DATLFF010000169.1:0-5157 GCA_035524915.1 Gemmatimonadota bacterium
ACGGGGAAGGGGTCTACCGCTGCGCCGCCTGCGGGCTCCCGCTCTTCGAGAGCGGCGACAAGTACGACTCGGGATCGGGCTGGCCGAGCTTCACCCGGCCGAAGGACGAGGACCACGTGGAGAGCGAGGAGGACCGCTCCCACGGCATGCGCCGGACCGAGGTGCTCTGCGCCCGATGCGAGTCGCACCTGGGCCACGTGTTCCCCGACGGCCCGGGCCCCGAGGGGCTCCGCTACTGCATCAACTCGGCCTCGCTCGAGTTCGAGGAATCGGAGAAGGCCGGCGAATGAGTCCGGCGCTCGTCCCACGGACCGAGGAGTGAGCATGTCCGAAGAGACCTTCGACGTCGTCATCGTAGGGGCCGGCCCCGGCGGCTACGTGGCCGCCATCCGCGCGGGCCAGCTGGGACTGAAGGCCGCGCTGGTGGAGAAGGACCCGTACGAGGGAGGAACCTGCCTCCACCGGGGCTGCATCCCGACCAAGGCGCTCCTCGAGCACGCGGCCCGCTACCAGGATCTCCTGCACGCGGACGACTTCGGCTTCTCGACCGGGGAGGTCGGCTTCGACTGGGGGAGGATCCAGGACCGCAAGCAGGGGATCGTGGACCAGATGGCCCGCGGCGTAGCGGGGCTCCTGAAGCGCTGGAAGGTCGAGGTGGTCCAGGGCTGGGGCCGGCTGGACGGCCCGCGCGCGGTCGCCGTCCACGACGGCGCGGACGGGGAGCGGACGCGGACCCTCGAGGCCCGGAACGTGATCCTCGCCACCGGGTCCGTTCCGCGGGAGATCCCCTCCGCCCCGTTCGACGGCGAGCGGATCCTCTCCTCCGACCATGTGCTCCGGATGGAGTCGGTGCCCGGGTCGCTGGTGGTGATCGGGGCCGGCGCCGTGGGGGTCGAGTTCGCCTCCATCTATCGCGACTTCGGCGCCCGCGTCACCCTGGTGGAAGCGCTCCCGCACCTCCTTCCGATCGAGGACGAAGAGGTGTCGAAGGAACTGGCCAAAGCGTTCAAGAAAAAGGGGATCGACGTCCGCACTTCGAGTCGTTTATCAGGAGCCGAATCGACTCCGGATGGAGTCAGGGTGACCCTGGACGGAGGCGAAGCGGTGGAGGCAGAGGCGGTGCTGGTGGCGATCGGGCGGCGGCCCGTCTCCGAGGGCATCGGCCTGGAGACGGTGGACGTCCGCCTGGAGCAGGGCTACGTGTCCGTCGACGAGTGGTGCGAGACCGGCGAGACCGGCGTGTACGCGATCGGGGACCTCAATCCCACCCCGTGGCTGGCCCACGTCGCTTCGATGGAGGGCGTGATGGTGGCGGAGCGGATCGCGGGCCGCGACGTCCGACCGGTCCCCTACCGGGAGACCCCCAACTGCACGTACTGCGACCCCGAGGTGGCCAGCGTGGGCCTGACCGAGCGGCGCGCGGTGGAGGAGGGCCACGAGGTCCGGACCGGCAAATTCCCGTTCGCCGCCAGCGGCCGGGCGAAAATCGGGGGCCACACGAGCGGGTTCGTGAAGATCGTGGCCGACGCGAAGTACGACGAGGTGCTCGGCGTCCACATCGTCGGCTACAAGGCGACCGAGCTGATCGCCGAGGCGGGCGCCGTGCTGCGGCTGGAGGGAACGGTCGAGGAGCTGATCCACACGATCCACGCCCATCCGACCCTGGCGGAGTCGGTCCACGAGGCGGCCCACGCGGTGCACGGACCGTCGGCGATCCACTTCTAGCGCCGGGCAACGGCCGTACCCCGGGGGGGGGCGCAAACGCCCTCCCGCCGGGGTATGTTTGAGCACGGGATCCGGCAGCCCTGTCCTCGTCCCGCGAGGGGATCCCCGACGGTGAACCCTGAACTCGAGGCTCGACCCATGCTCCGCACTCTCGCTCCTCTCGCCCTGGTGGCCCTGGTCGCCTGCTCCCACACCGGCCCGCCGTCCGCTCCTTCTCCCGGTGTCGTCACCGCGACGCTCGACCGGGAGTTCGATCTGGCCGTCGGGGGAACCGCGGAGGTGGGGGACGGGGGTCTCACGATCGCGTTCACCACGGTCCGCGAGGACTCGCGCTGCCCGTCGGACGCGATCTGCGTCTGGTCGGGGGACGCGGCCGCGCTCCTCTCGGCCGCGGTGGGCCGCGCCTCGGCCGAGACGCTCACCCTGCACACGCACCTGGTTCCGCGCTCCGCGCCCCACGGCGGCTATACGATCCACCTGATCTCCCTCTCGCCGTACCCGGACTCGCGCGACCCGATCGAGCCCGGCGAGTACGTGGCCCGGCTTCGCGTGGAGCTCGCTCCGGCCGCACCCGGCGACTGACCTCGCGGGGTCGGTGAGCGCGCGCTGGATCGCCTTCGGGGCGCTCGTGGCCGCCGAGGGGCTCCTGCTGGTCAGCCTGACGATCTCGGCCGTCCGGCCCGCGTGGCGCACCTGGCCGCCGCCGGGCCCCCGCTCCTGGCAGCTCGCCTGGTCGTGGGGCCTGCTGGGGGTGGCCGCGGTGGCCGGGGCCGTCCTGGCGATCGCCGACTACGGCTCGTTCGTCCTCGACCACTGGGGTTGGAAGGCGGCCGGTGCGGCGCTCCTCGTGGCGGCGGAGGTGTTCAACGAGTGGAGCGTCCGGACGGTGGGCCGGCACGCCTCGCGCGGCCTGGGCGGCGAGCTCGTGACCGCCGGCCCCTACGCCCTCTCCCGCAATCCCCAGTACCTCGCCCAGAGCGCCATGGTCGTGGCGATCGCCCTGATCGCCGACTCCACGCTCCTCGCCTTCGCCGCACCGCTCGGGATCGCGGCACTGCTGCTGACGCCGTGGGCCGAGGAGAGATGGCTGGAGGAGCGCCACGGCGACGCGTACGGCCAGTACAGGGGGCAGGTGCCCAGATTCCTCGGACGGCGCAGGCGGTGAGGCGCGGCCTTGCGGCGGTCCCCGCGGAGTCTCGAAATTGGGGGCCGCTCGCCGCCGACTCGCCCTCACGCAGACGGAGTCCCATGCGGATCTTCGCCATTCCCGCCGCGTTCGTCGTCTCCTTCGCCGGCTGCGGCGACCCGGGCTCCGACGGCGGGCCCGGCGAGGCCGGGCCGGCGGCGGTGCGCGTCCCCCTGGCCCAGCCGTTCGAGCTGGCGATGGGAGAGACCGCCGAGGTGGGGCCCGAGGCCCTGCGCCTCGAGCTCCGGGCCCTGGCGGAGGAGTCCCGCTGCCCGCCCGGAGCGGAGTGCCCGGCGCCCGGGAACGCGGCGGTCGTGATCGGCGTGGAGGCCTCCGGCGGCGGCACGGCCACCATCACGCTCAACACCGATCGCCCGCCGCGCGACGTCGGCGCGTACGGCCACGTGGTGCGGCTCGAATCGCTCGCGCCCGGTGCGCCGCCCGCCGGCGCGAACCCCGACACCGCCGCCTACCGGGCCACGCTCCACGTCACGCGCGAGGGCCGGTGACGTCCGGCCCCCGGCGGGTCGAGCCCCGGCCGGGACAGCTGTCGGTGTGGGATTTCCCTCGGCCGCCCCGGATCGAGGCGGTGAAGAAGGCGCTCAGGGTTGAGTTCGCCAAGGTGACCGTGGCCGAGACGATCCACGGGCTCCGCGTGGTCGAGACCGCCAGCCCGCCCACCTACTACTTCCCGCCGGACGACGTCCGTACCGACCTGCTCGAGCCCTCGCCCGTCCGCACGATCTGCGAGTGGAAGGGAGTGGCGCGCCACTGGAGCGTCCGGGTGGAGGATCGGCTCGCGGAGGAGGCGGCGTGGTTTTACCCGGAGCCGAAGCCCGGCTACGAGCCGCTCGCCGGATACTTTGCGTTCTTCGCCCGGAAGATGGACGCCTGCCGGGTGGGGTCCGAGCGGGCCCTGCCCCAGGAAGGCGAGTACTACGGCGGGTGGATCACCTCCGACCTGGCCGGACCGTTCAAGGGCGGCCCGGGGACGGAGGGTTGGTGACCCGCCGATCTCCGGTCCTGCGCGTCCCGGTCGCTCTCGCCCTGGCCGTGCTGGCCACGGCCGGATGCGCTAGCATGGCCGGTCGACCGCCCGTCACCCCGGATCCGACCACGGAGCCCCGCATGAGCCAGGCGCCCGACACGTTCCGAGTGAAGTTCGAGACCTCCGAGGGCGACTTCGTGGTCGAGTCGATCCGGGAGTGGGCGCCCCACGGCGTCGACCGGTTCCACCAGCTGGTGGAGGACGGATTCTACGACGACACCCGGTTCTTCCGCGTCCTGTACGGGTTCGTGGCTCAGTTCGGCATCAGCGGCGACCCGGCCGAGAACCAGCGCTGGCGGTCGAACCCGATCCCCGACGACGAAGGCGCCGTCAGCAACGAGCGCGGCACCGTCACCTTCGCCATGGCCGGCCCCGAAACCCGCACCACCCAGCTCTTCGTCAATCTGGTCGACAACCGCCGGCTGGACGGCATGGGGTTCGCGCCGATCGGCCGGGTGGTCGAGGGGATGGAGACGGTCGACGCGCTTCACTCCGGCTACGGGGAAGGCGCGCCGCGCGGCCGCGGGCCCGACCAGGGACGCATCCAGTCGGAGGGGAACGCCTACCTCGACCGCGACTACCCCCGGCTCACCCGGCTCGAGCGCGCGACGATCGTAGAGCCGGCCCCCTGAACGGACCGGAGGAGGACGAATGGCGAAGGTGACCGGCCTGGGCGGGGGCCTCGAGCGCCTGCGCGCGGCCGGAGTCGAGGTGGACGACAAGGTCGAGGACTCCGAGTTCGGCCGTTTCGGCTGGTTCATGGACCCGGAGGGAACGCGGGTGGAGCTCTGGCAGCCGGCGCCGGGGCTTTGAACGTGCGCGAACTTCCCGCCCTGACCCTGCTCGCGGTTTTCCTCGCGGTTCCCGCCTGCGCCGAGCCCGCCGCGGACCGCGCGGCATATCCCGCGGCCACGGCGCCCGCAGACACCGTCCGTGCCTTCGTCGGCGTCGGCGTGATCCCAATGGACGAGGAGCGCGTCCTCGAGGACGCCACTGTGATCGTCGAAGGCGACCGGATCGTGGCGGTCGGCCCCGCGGCCGACACGCCCGTCCCCGACGGCGCCATCGAGATCGACGGCCGGGGGATGTACCTGATCCCCGGCCTGGCCGAGATGCACGGCCACATCCCCCCGCCGGACGCCCCGGTCGAGTACACCGAGTCCGTCCTGTTCCTCTACGTGGCGAACGGGATCACCAC
>DATLFF010000170.1:0-14873 GCA_035524915.1 Gemmatimonadota bacterium
GTGGCCTTCACGGTCCGGTACTCATCCTCGATCGGACGGCGGACCCAGCAGTGCTCGTTCAGAGGGCTCTGCGTCCTCACGACCCCGGGAGGGGGTGGAGCCCTGCCGGCGTCGGTGGCCACGCATCTGTTCTCCCGCGGCATCTACGGACAGTACACGGTCGCGGACATCGAGGTGACCTGGTCGAACCAGAACGGCGTCCTCGGCTTCAGCTCGGTGAGGGACATCTCGAACAACGTCGACATGCCGTTCCTGAGCGGTTTCGGGACCGGGGCGTGGGGCTTCTCCCTGCCGACCGGGCTCTTCGATTTCGAGGACGAGATCGCCACGGAGTTCGGCACGGCGCGAACGGACGAGGGAGACGTGCTGTTCCCCGATCCGTGGTGCTCCGGGCTCACCGGCGGCTTCCCCGGCGATTGCACGTTCTATGGCTTCCTGGCCGCGTTCACGCAGTCGGCGCCGGTCTGGACGGACCTGCCGTTCGAGCCGAACGTCTTCAGCCTCCTGGCGCCCTTCATCGGCACGTACGCGCCGCTGCCCTGGCACCAGCCCGGCGCCTTCGGGCAGACGGCCACGATGGTCAACGTGGACGGGCTGGAAGGGACCCGGCTCTGGATCGCCGGGCAGTGGCTGGACATCGTGTTCAACCAGCTGCCCGCGGACGGCGAAACCTGGCTGATCCGGCTCCCGATCGGCGTCGCGGCGGGCGAGCCGCCGCGGCCGCCGGTGCCGGGGATGGCGATCCGGGTGGACCTCCAGGGTGGCACGAGCGAGCTGGCGGACGCGGATCTGTCGGCGATCAAGGTCGTGCCGAACCCGTTCATCGCGGCGAACGAGATCACGCGGGGTCGCGGTTTGCAGCGGCTCCAGTTCACGAATCTGCCGCCGCAGGCGACGATCCGGATCTACACCATCAGCGGAAACCTGGTCCGGGTGCTCGAGCACTCGGACGGCTCCGGCACGGAGGAGTGGGACGTGCGTACCCGCTTCGACCTGCTGACGGCGTCAGGGAACTACTACTACCACGTCACGACCCCGGATGGCCGTACGCACCTGGGACGCTTTGCGGTCATCAACTAGCGCGGCGAAACGGGGATCGCCCGGCCCTTCGGGGCCGGGCGACCACCCCGGCGCAGCACTCGAACTTGGAGGATGGTTTTTATGAGGAAGCTCTTTAGAGGCGTTCGGCTGGGAGGCCTCGTGGGCGTGATGCTGCTCGCCGCGCAGCTCCCCGGTCTGGCGCAGGAGGAGCTGCCCCCGATCCTTCGCGGTCGCCAGGAAGGCTTCTCGTTCATCGGCAACGCCGGTGGCGAGTTCCTGACGATTCCGGTCGGGGCGCGAGGCGTGGCGATGGGCCAGGCGTTCACCGCCGTCGTCGACGACATCTCCGCAGTGTGGTGGAATCCGGCGGGTCTGGGCTTCATGCGGAGCCCGGCCGCCTTCTTTACCAACATCGACCTGCCGCTCGACGTCCAGTACAACTTCCTGGGCATCGGCGCGCCGGTATTCGACGGCAACGGGGTAGTGGCCGCCGCGTTCGGTCTGCTCTCGACCGACGACATGGAGGTCACCACGATCCTGGAGCCGGACGGCACGGCGGCGACCTTCGACAGCTGGAGCTCGAACACCCAGGTCTCGTACGCCCACAACATCTCCGACCGCTTCACAGCGGGCGCGAGCGTGAAGTGGGCCCACGAGAACATCTACGGCGTGACGAGCGACGCGTTCCAGTTCGACTTCGGGACGAACTACCACACGACGTTCGCGGGCCGGGGGATCCGGCTGGCGTTCGTGGTGCAGAACCTGGGGACGAACTTCAAGAGCGAGGGGGCCCGGCTGCAGACGCAGGGGCGTCCGCCGGAGTTCCCGGTGTTCCCGAACGCGGGCAACATTCCGCTCGAGTTCCGTACCGAGGACTTCCGCCCGCCGACCACGCTGAAGACGGCGCTGGCGTACTATCTGGTGGAGAATGAGTCGAGCACGTTCATCGTGAACGGCGAGTTCGCCGCCCCCCGCCAGCTGGAGACGACGTACTCGGTCGGCGGTGAGTGGACGCAGGTGCTGATCCCGGCGAACAACGGCGGCGTAGCCACGACGGTCGCGGCGCGGGCCGGGTACACGTACCAACAGGACGAGGAGGACCTGGATCTCGCGGTGGACGACAACGCCGAGCTCCGCGGTCTGGGCTTCGGCGGCGGGTTGCAGTTGGACTTCACGTCCTTCGGCGCCGGCTTCGACTACGCCTACCGCCATTGGGGCCGCCTCGGCCACACGAACAACTTCAGCGTGTCGGTGCTGTTCTAGAAGGTCCCAGCCGACCCGACGGAACGGCCCCGCTCTCTGGGGTACGACATACGGAGCGCCCGGACGGTTTTTGGTCCGGGCGCTTCGTTTTGCTCTGGGGCGGGAGCCGGCCGGGGGCGTGGGCGGGACACCCACCGTCCGTGGGGGTGCGGACCGTTCGTGCACGCCTCGCTCCACCTTCCAGCGGCTCGCCTGTTCGGGTTTTTGAGTGTCCCGCCCACGCCCCCGGCCGGCTTCCGCCCCGGCCGACGGATGCGCCCGGCCCCAAACGCCCGGGCGCGGCGGTTCGGGGCCCGGCGGCGGACCCGCCGCCGGGACTCGGCCTCTGGCGCAGTAGATCTTGGCGCGAGCAAGGAGGTCCGGTGGGGGCGACCGGTGGTGCCGCACGGAAGGAGGGCGCGGGGGCGGACGGAGGGGCCGGCGGGACACTCAAAACCCCGCTGAGGCCAGCCGTGGACCGGTGGAGCGAGGCGTGTACAGCCGGCCGCAGCACCACGGACGGCGGGTGTCCCGCCGGCCCCTCCGTCCGTCCCCGCGCCCGGCGGTAATCAGAGAGGAATCCCTCCGGTTGCCCCCGCGCCGGACCCCGGCGACCTTTAAACCGGCCCGAGGATTCCCCCATTTGACCATCAGACGAAGGGGGTGGTGCCATGACGACCCCCATGACTGCCCCTTACAGCGCCATCGAGGAGTGAGAGCCGAATGACGAATTTCCCACGCCGGTACCTGTGGATCCTGCCCGCGCTCTTTCTGGCGCCCGGCGCGGTCCGGGCCCAGAGTCCCGGCTCCGGCCTGTCGCTGGAAGTCAATCGCTATTACGGCGAGCGGGACCGGGCTCTGGTGGAAGGAGCGGTGGAGATCCCCTATCCCTTGCTCACGTTCGTCCAGGATGGCGATGCCCTGCGGGCCCACGCCCGGGTGGAGGTGGCGGTCGAGCGGGCGGACGGCGAGCGGGTCTATCATACCGAGCACGAGATCAAGCCGGAGGCCGCGAACGCGGCGATGGCGGCGTCGGACCGGGTGTCGAGCATCGAGACCTTCGCGATTTACGCGCCGCCCGGCGAATACGTGACCCGCGCCCGCGTCACCGATCTCCAGAACCAGCGCTCGTTCGAGCTCACGTCGCCGCTGACGGTCCCCCAGAGCCGGCCGCTGTTCAGCGACGCCCTGCTCTCGAACCGGGTGCAGAAGAACGTGCGCCTCCAGGAGGGGACCTACCTCCCGTATCTGATCGGCACGACGATGTTCAATCCGAACCCGCGGAAGCATTTCAGCAAGGACGCCCCGCTCGTCTATTTCTACTACGAGGTGAGCCCCGACGCCGCCGGCGCCGAATCCGGCGAGACGATCGCGCTCCGGATGACGATCCGCGACGCGTCAGGTGAGGTGATCAAGGACCTGGGCGAGCGGGCGATCACGGCGAGCGAGGGGCGGAATTTCGACACTGGCGCGTTCAACATCGTCGGCCTGCCCGACGGGGCGTATCGCTTCGTCGTGGATTGTCCGGAGTGCGCCGGGAACCAGGCCCTCTCGTCGGAGTTCCGCGTGCTCCCGTCGGCGGGCCGGCTGGCGTTCCTGGATCCGCCGCCCGTCACCCCCGCGGCCGCGAGCACCCCGTCCCTGTACGCCGGCCTCAGCGCGGCGCAGGTGGACAGCGTGATCGGCGTGCTGGACCTGTTCTTCACGCCGTCTCAGAACCAGCTCCTCTCGACCCTCAACGCCGAGGGCAAGGTTCAGTTCCTGAACCGCTGGTGGGAGAGCATGGATCCGAACCCCGAGACGCCGGTCAACGAGGCCAAGGAGGTCATTGAGCAGCGGGTCGCGTTCTCCGACCAGAACTTCACTTCCAGCCAGCGGACGGGCCGGGACACGGACCGGGGCATGATCTACATGCTCTTCGGCTCCCCCACCGAGCGGATCGACCGCCCGGTGGAGGCCACGCTGGGCCCGTACGTGATCTGGAACTACTCCAACGAGGGTCAGACCTTCGCCTTCGGCGACTTCCGGCGGGACGGGGACTACCGCTTGATCTACTCCACCGACTCCCGCTTCCCGGGAGACCCGTCGATCCAGTCGCAGGTCGACCAGCTGGGTGGCCAGTCGGAGTCGTTCCTCCCGGGCGGCCGGGGCTACGAACGGATCATCGAGGACATCCGGCAGAACCGGACCAGCCGCGGCTTCCAGTAGGCCGATGGCCGCCCCCCGGCGCGCTCGCGGAGCGCGCCGGCGGCGGGTACATTCCCCCGCGAGTTCGACGAGGAGGATTCGCCTCTTGGAGGGGACCTCCTCTTTTTTGGCCTCGAAGAGAGAAGGACCGTGCTGGACCGGACCCACCCGACGCTCTGTTTCGTCCACGACGCCGTCTCCGCCGACCCCCCGGAAGGCCTCTGGCGGCTCCCCGACGAGGTGTGGGGGGACGTGGACCTGGTCCAGCTCCGCGGCAAGAACCTGGACGACGGGGAGCTCGAGACCCTGGCGCGGGGCTGGGTCACGCGCGTGGCGGGCCTGGACACGGTCGTGATCGTCAACGACCGGCTGGAGGTGGCCCTGTCGGCGGGTGCCCACGGGGTGCACCTGGGGGACGAGGACGCGTCGATCGAGGCGGCCCGTGAGCGGACCCCCGAGGGGTTCCTGATCGGGGGGTCGTGCCACAGCCGGAACGGGCTCCTGATCGCCCAGGCCGCGGGGGTGGACTACGCCGGTCTCGGCGCCTTCTTCGAGAGTTCGACCAAGCCCGATGCGCGGCCGCTCGACCCCTGGCGGGGTGGCCTCATGGAGCGGATCCCGGCGCTGACCGTCCCGGTGCTGGCGATCAGCGGCGTGACCGCCGCGAGGATCGAGGAGGTGTTCCGCGTGCCGGCCGTGACCGGCGCGGCGGTGAGCGCCGCGATCCAGGGATCGGAGGACCCGGCCGCGGCCGTCGGCGGCCTCCGGAAGGCCCTCCACGAGGCCTGGGACGCCCGTCTGACGGTCGCCGACCGGTGAGTCGGCTCCGGCCCCGGTTCGGGGGCGCGATGGCCCTCCTGGCGGCCCTCGCGGCAGCCTGCGGCCGGGGCGACGAGCCCCCGGCGTTCGACGCCCCCGCGGAGGCGCCCGCACTCGCCCCGGACCACCCCCACCTGTCCCCGGGCTCGGTGGCGCTCACCGAGCGCCTGCGCCTCTCCGGTGGCCGGCTCATCGAGCCGCTGGACGTGGCGGTGGACGGCGGCGGGTCGATCTACGTCCTGGACGTGGGCGACTCCCCGGGCGTCCTCCGGTTCGACTCCACCGGCGTATTCATGCTTCGCTTCGGGGCCCGCGACGACGTGCGCGGGCGGATCGTGGCCGCGACGGAGCTCGACCTCGCCCCGTGGAACACCGTGCTCCTGTTGGACCGGGGGGACAACTCCGTCAAGACGTTCCTGACCGGCGGCCTGATCGGCTCGGTGTTCCCGCTCCGGGAGGGCGTGGCGCTGGACGTCCACGCGCTCCCGGAGTTCGGCGAGTTCTACCTCCACAAGTGGGTCCCCGAGCAGCGCCGGGCGTCGATCCTCCACATGCGCGCCCCCGGCGATTCGCTGGGCACGCCCTACACCGTCCACATCCCGTCGGACCTCACCCTCCGACAGGAGGCGCGGGCGATCCACTTTCACACCGCCGCCGACCGCCGGGGCCGGCTCTACGTGGCCTTCGTGAACGGCTATCCCGTGCGGGTCCTGTCGCCGCAGGGGAGCACTCTCGCGTCGATCGGGATCGAGCGGGAGGAGATCCCGTGGTTGCCGGAGGACTTCGAGCGGCAGACGGAGGAGAACTTCGCGCGGCTGCGCCGCGAGCTCCCGGACGTGGACGAGGAGCTCCTCCGTGAGGCGGCCCGCCCCGACCCGGTCCTTCCGATCATCGAGGAGCTGGCGATCGATCCGCAGGGGCGCCTCTGGGTTCGGACGAGCCGGCCGGACGCCGAGGGCGTCACCCCGTACGACGTTTTCGCCCCCGACGGTGGCTACCTGGCGCGGGTGGACGTCCCGGGAGAGGTGTCGCGCACGGCGTTCTCTCCGTCCGGCGGTCTGTGGGTGGTCGCGCGAGGGGACAGTGGAGCCGACGTAGTCGGTTACCACGTGCACATCCCCGGCCGGTGAAGCGGCCGGGCCCTACTGCACGAGCGTGAGCGGGACCTCGCGCCGCACGGTGTTGCCGCCCGCCAGGTCCTCGATCTCGACCCGCAACGTGTACTCACCGGGCGGCGAGTCCGAAACGTCGAGCGAGAAGTACTCGAGCAGGGGATCGGCGGCGCCCGGCTGGGAGCGCTCGAACGAGTACGTGATCGCGCCCCGCTCCTCGCCCCCGAACAGCCTCTCGCCGACCGCGGAGAAGAACCGGGCGACCACGTTCCGCCCGCGGTCGCGGGCCGCCAGCGTGTACGTGGTCCGGTAGGACGCGCCGCCCGACGGCGCCAGATCGAGGCCGTACACCTCGTAGTACACGAAGACCGGCTGGCTCCGGCGGAACATCCTCGACGGCAGGGGCAGCACCTTGTACCGCCCCCAGCGCACGAACGCCCCGTCGCCGGAGGCGGGGGCCACCGAGTGCGCCAGCACGACCCCCGACATCGCCAGGTCCGGCGTCACCAGGTCGTCGACGAGGATCTGTCCCTGGACGACCCCGAACCGGCCGCTCGTGAGGTCGGTGACCTTCATCCCGTACTGGTACTGGCCCGGCCCGAGCCGGGCGGAGCGCACTCCCGGCAGCATGGCGCCGGCGTCCCGCGGGATGGGTTGCGAGGTCGAGAGCGTCACGTCCTGCTGCTGTCGCTCGACCGGCTCCGATCCCTCGTCGTGGACCAGGAGCTGATAGCGATAGTCGACCGTGCTTCCGCCGTCCGGCCGCGTAGCGATGCTCACGAGGGCCGTGGGAAGCGCGTAGTAGAAGTGAATGGAAGTCGTCTCGCCGGGGTCCTTGAAGGCGACCGGATAGACCGGGAAGAGCAGGGGCTCGCCGGCGGTCTCCGGATCGTAGGACTGGCTGCCGGTGCCCACCGCGATGTCCTCGGCCAGCATGCCCTCCTCCGCCTGCAGGATCTGGGGGTCCAGCCGGGTGGCGGCGCGGTCGTAGACCGGGCTCAGGTGGCCGCGCGAGGAGTAGAGCTCCTGCAACTCGCGCAGGTTCGCGCTGAGGATCCGCGCGTCGTACGAGTCGCACTCCCGGCCGGAGCCGCATCCCTGGTTGAACATGGTGGTGCCCGCCATGCTGGTCCCGCCCGTCATGACCGCGTCGCTCAGGCGCCGGACCAGCTTGTAGTCGGCCACGTCCTCGTCACTCACGAAGTGGAACACGAGCGGGTCGCCGTCGGCGCGCTCGTACTTCCAGGACACGTTTCGCTCCACCTGCGGGCCGGAGAACGTGGCGACGTCGTCCGGCGGTCCATGCCGCAGGTAGATCACGCCCCGGTCGTCGAAGCCGGTCTGCCACGGCGGGACGTAGGCCGCCATCCCCGAGTAGTGGCGTCGTTCGGGCAGCAGAATGCGGTAGTTCTGGTAGGCGTGATGCAACCGGCGGTAATGCTCGACCAACCGCTCTTCGACCGAGACGAAGGCTTGATCGGCGAGCCGCTCCCAGTAGCGACGGAGGAGGTCCGCCTTCTCCGCCGCCGGCAGGGACTGGAACTCGGCGTCGGTCTCGCCCGAGACGATCGGCTTGATGTCGTGCCAGTAGAGCCCGGCTTCGCGATCGGTCGAGATCGCGGCCAGGCCGGCGTCGTAGGCCGCCGCGGCTTCGGCCGGCCGGTCCAGATTGGCCAGCGCGTAGGTGAGGAGGAGCTGGCGGGTGGCCGGCGGGAACCCCTCCTCGGGCAGGGAATCGATGGACTCCCGCATCTTCTCCAGGTCGCCCGCGTCGCGATAGGTGATGGCCAGCAGGAGCGGCGTGTCACCGAAGCCGGGGGCCTCGCGGACGAGCCGCTCCAGCTCCCGGATCGCCCGGCGGTAGTTGTCGGGGCCGCGCGCCTGGCGATGCGCCAGGGCGAGGTCGTAGCGGGCGACATGGAAGGCCGGATCGATCTCCAGCGCCTCCTCGAAGGCCTTCTGGGCCATCGAGATGTGGTCCCGGTTGAAGATCTTCTTGATCGACTCGAGCAGAACCAGCCACTGCTCGTCCTTCTTCAGCTCGTAGATCCCCTTGCCGACCCAGGCGTGGAGAGCGCGGGGGTCGACATCGAGGGCCCGCTGGAACGCGGCCTTGGCCGGCTCGAGGTGGGCGTCGTCGGAGGGGTCGGTCACGAGCGCCAGCTGGCGGTATCCCTCCTCGATCGACTGCTGCACCTCGGGCGGGTAGAGACCGGATTCGGGGACGGCGGGGATGGGCTCGAAGAAGTCGTCGACGAACTGAGCGGGGAGCCGGTCGGGGGCGAGCAGGGCGGCCCCCAGCGCGACCCCGGCGATCAGGTGGGTGCGGAACACGATTCCACGACCTCCCTCGGATGGACGAACGACGAGTCTTCCCTGAGGAAACCCGGGCGCCGCTCCGGGGGTTTAAGCCGGTTCCGCCCCGGGACCGGACCGGCGGTCCATTCCGGTTGATGGCCCCCCCATCCGGGAGTAACTTTACCGGCTTCATGGCCCTCCTCGACGACCGGATCGCCCGCGTGCGGGCCACGATCGACGAGGCGTGCCGGAAGGCTGGTCGGGACCCGGACGATGTCCGCCTCGTGGCGGTGACGAAGGGGCACCCTGCGGCGCTCCTCGAGCAGGCGCTCGCGGCCGGGCTCCGGGATCTGGCGGAGAACCGGGTCCAGGAGGCGCTGGCGAAGTGCTCCTCGATCCGCGACGCGATCGACGCGCTTCCGGCGACGCTCCATCTGATCGGGCACCTCCAGCGGAACAAGGCGCGCGAGGCCGTGGCGGTGTTCGACTGGATCCAGTCGGTGGACTCCATGCGGCTCGCTCGCACGCTGTCCGATCGCGCCGCGCGCGAGGAGCGCAGGATCCACGTGCTGGTCCAGGTGAACGCGGCGCGGGAGGAAGGCAAGTACGGTTTCGACCCGGACCAGACGGTGGACCGGGCGCTCGAGATCGCGGAGCTTCCGAACCTCGTCCTCCGGGGCCTGATGACGATGGCGCCGTGGACGGACGACGAGGCCGTCCTCCGGCGCACGTTCGCGACCGCCCGCGGGTCGTTCGAGGGGATTGCCGGTCGGCAGGGAGTGAACACCCTCTCGATGGGCATGTCCAACGATTACGTCCTGGCGGTCGAGGAAGGGGCCACCATGGTCCGGCTCGGAACCGTGCTGTTCGGTCCCAGGAACTGACACCCGACAAGGGGGATCCGTGGCGCTCACCCCGCTCGATCTGAAGAAGCAGGACTTCGACAAGGTGTTCCGCGGCTACGATCCGGTGGCCGTCGACGCGTTCCTCGAGCTCGCCGCCGAGGAGATGGGCAACCTCGTGACGCGGGTCAACGCGCTCGAGGAGCGGCTGCGCGGAGTGAACGACACGCTCGAGGACTACCGGCAGATGGAACAGGCGCTGAAGGACACGATGCTGTCGGCTCAGCGGCTGGCTGAGGAGTCCAAGGACGCGGCGGGCCGCGACGCGGAGCTGCTGCGCCGCGAGGCGCAGCTCGAGGCGGAGCGGATCGTGGACGAGGCCGAGCGCCGGCGCGACGCGCTGGAGCGGCGCATCGGAGAGCTCGAGACCCGCGAGCGGACGTTCATCCGCAAGATGAAGGCGTTCGTGGACGAGCACCGGCGCGCGCTCAACGAGCACGACCTGGGGACGCCGACCCCGGACGGCCCGGAGGAAAGCGCCGAATGAGGGATGCGTCGGCCCGGCTGGCCGCCATCGACGAGGCGGTCGACCACGTCCGCTCCCGGGGCGACTGGACTCCCGAGGTCGGGATCGTGCTCGGCACGGGGCTGGGCGCACTGGTGGGGGACATCCGGATCGACGAGGCGATCGACTATGCCGGGATCCCGCACTTCCCGGTCTCCACGGTGGAGAGCCACAGCGGCCGCCTGATCTTCGGCGAGCTGGAAGGCCGCTCCGTGGTGGCGATGCAGGGGCGGTTCCACTACTACGAGGGGTACACGCTGGAGCAGGTCACCTTCCCGATCCGGGTGATGCAGCGCCTCGGGGTGCCGACCCTGATCGTGTCCAACGCGTGCGGCGGGATGAACCCGGTCTATCGCCGGGGAGACCTGATGCGGATCGACGACCACATCAACCTGATCGGCGACAACCCGCTCCGGGGGCCGAACGTGGACGAGCTGGGCCCGCGCTTCCCTGACATGAGCGAGCCCTACGACCGGCGCCTCGGGGCACTCGCCGACCGCGTGGCGCTGGATGCCGCGATCCGCCTCCACGTGGGCGTCTACGTGGCGGTGGCGGGCCCCAACCTGGAGACCCGGGCGGAGTACCGCTTCCTCCGCACGATCGGCGCCGACGTGGTGGGGATGAGCACTGTGCCCGAGGTGATCGTCGCGCGGCAGGGCGGCATGCGGGTGCTCGGGATCTCGATCGTCACCGACGAGTGCTTCCCCGACGCGCTCGCTCCCGTCGACGTGGCCGAGATCATCGCCGTGGCCGGCGAGGCCGAACCGCGGCTGACCCGGGTCATCCGGGGCACCGTGGCGCGTCTGCCGGAGGCGCTGGAAGGTTGAGATGACCGACGCCACAGGAAAGACGGACTACAAGGCCACGCTGAACCTCCCGCGCACGGGCCTCCCCATGCGGGCCAGCCTGGCCGAGCGGGAGCCCGCCACACTGGAGCGATGGGAGCGCCTCGGCCTCTACCGCCGGCTGCGCGAGCGGCGCGCCGGCCGGGAACGGTTCGTGCTGCACGACGGCCCGCCGTACGCCAACGGCCACCTGCACCTGGGGACGGCGGTCAACAAGATCCAGAAGGACTTCGTGGTGCGATCCCGCTCCATGATGGGCTTCGACGCGCCTTACGTGCCCGGCTGGGACTGCCACGGCATGCCGATCGAGATCAACGTGCAGCGGGAGTTCGCCGAGCGCGGCGAGCAGCCGGGGCTGCTGGAGTTGCGCCGCCGGTGCCGGGAGTACGCCGCCGAGTGGATCGGAATCCAGCGCGCCGAGTTCGTGCGGCTCGGCGGATGGGGCGACTGGGACGACCCGTACCAGACGATGTCGCCGGAGTACGAGGCCGACATCGTGGAGACGTTCGCCGACCTGGTGGAGTCGGGGTACGTCTACCGTGGGCTTCGTCCGATCCACTGGTGCGTCTCGTGCCAGACCGCCCTGGCCGAGGCCGAGATCGAGTACGCCGAGAAGACCTCACCGTCGATCACCGTGCTGTTCGCCCTGCGCGAGGACCCGACCGGGGTGTTCCCGGACCGCGCCGCCGAAGCGGGCGTCCTGATCTGGACCACCACGCCGTGGACGATTCCCGCCAACCGCGCGGTGGTCGCCCATCCGGACCTGCAGTACCGGATCGCCCGGACGGAGCGGGGCGACGTGCTCTACGCCGCGGGACGCCAGGAGGCGATGGCGGAGCTCTTCGAGCGGCTGGAGGTGGTGCGCGAGGTGCCGGGCTCCGAGCTGGCCGGACTCGTGTTCACCCATCCGCTGGAGGACCGGCCGAGCCCGTTGCTCCTGGCCGAGCACGTCACGATCGAGGAGGGGACCGGAGTGGTCCACACCGCGCCGGGACACGGCGCGGAGGACTTCGCCGTCGGCCGCGCCCACGACATCGAGATCTACAACCCGGTTGGGGCGGACGGCGCGTACCTGGAGGGGACTCCCCGCTACGCCGGGGTCGGGATCTGGGAGGCGAACCCTCTCATCGTGGCCGACCTGGAGGCCGAGGGGCGCCTGGTGGCGAGCGGCGAGGTGACCCACTCCTACCCCCACTGCTGGCGCTGCAAGAACCCGGTCGTCTTCCGCGCCACCGTGCAGTGGTTCCTCTCGCTCGAGCACCGCGATCTGCGGCGCCGCGCGCTGGAGGAGATCGAGGGCGTCGGGTGGGTTCCGCCGGCCACGGTCAACCGGATCACGTCGATGGTCGCGGGGCGGCCCGACTGGTGCCTCTCGCGCCAGCGGGCGTGGGGGGTGGGGATCCCGGCCGTCTACTGCCGGAAGTGCGAGGAGCCGCTGCTGGACCCGGAGTTGATCCGCGGGGTGGCCGCGCGGGTCCGCGAGGAGAGCTCCGACGTCTGGTTCTCGGCGGGCGTCGCCGATCTGCTGCCGGAGGGGACCCACTGCCCGGGCTGCGGCGCGGACGCCACCGAATTTCACCGCGAGATCGAGATCCTCGACGTCTGGTTCGACTCGGGCGCGTCGCAGCGCGCGGTCCTGGAGCGGCGGGACGACCTGGCCTGGCCCGCCGACGTCTACCTGGAGGGACCCGACCAGCACCGCGGGTGGTTCAACTCCTCGCTCCTGCTGGCCGTGGCCACCCGCGACGCGGCGCCGTACCGGACCGTGGTCACCCACGGCTGGATCGTCGACGCGAAGGGCCGGGCCATGCACAAATCGGCCGGCAACGTGATCTCCCCGTCCGAAGTGATCGATCAGCGGGGGGCCGACATCCTGCGGCTCTGGACGGCGGCCAACGATCTGACCCGCGACGGCCGCTTCTCGTGGGACGCGGTGGACCAGGTCTCCGAATCCTACCGGAAGATCCGGAACACCTTCCGCTACCTGCTCGGCAACGTGGCCGACTTCGACCCGGCCCGCGACGCCGTGCCGGCGGCGGAGCTCCTGCCCTTCGACCGCTGGGCGCTGGCGGACCTGGAGCGGACTTCCGGGGAGATCCGGCGGGCCTACGAGCACTACGAGTTCCACATCGCCTGCCAGCGGCTGGTCAACTACTGCGGCGTGGCCCTGTCGGGTGTGTACCTGGACGGGATCAAGGTCCGGCTCTACACCCGCCCCGCGGGCTCGCCGGAGCGGCGGAGCGCCCAGACGGTGCTGCACGCCGCGCTGGACACGCTGGTGCGCCTGGCGGCGCCGATCCTGGCCTTCACGGCCGAGGAGGTGTGGTTCGAGATGGCGCCGCGCGAGGAGAGCGACAGCGTCCACCTGGCGGAGTTCGTGCCGAACTCCCCCCAGCGGCGGGATCCGGTACTCGAGGCGGAGTGGGAGACGCTCCTGGCGGCCCGTCAGGCCGTGACGCGGGAGCTGGAACGGCTGCGCGCGGAGAAGACGATCGGCTCTTCGCTCGCGGCGCAGGTCGAGATCGCCGCCGCCGACCCGGCGGCGCAGGAGATCCTCGAGCGGCACATCGGGGTATTCGAGGAGCTGTTCATCGTGTCCACCGCGATCGTTCGCTCCCCGGACGGCGTATGGGAGGGCGAGTCGGTGGAATCGGAGGAAGGATACCGCGTCGGGACGCGGCCGGCGGAGGGCTCGAAGTGCGAGCGCTGCTGGCGATGGCGCACCTCGGTCGGAGAATCGGCCGAGCATCCGGAGCTGTGCGCCGAATGCGTTGCGGTCGTATCGTGAAAGGGAGAATATCAGGAGAATATCAATGGCTCAGGAGGATGTGAATACGATGGACCAGAACCGTCTGAAGAAAATCGAACGGAGGCTCCTCGAGGAGCGCGAGCGTGTGCTCAAGGAGATGGCCGAGTTCGACGAGAGCCGCATGGAGACCACGCGCACCGCCTCGGGGGACCTCAGCGCCTACTCCTTCCACATGGCGGATCAGGGGACCGACGCCATGGAGCGCGAGAAGGCGTTCCTCTTCGCCTCGCAGGAGGGCCGCCAGCTCTACTCGATCGACCAGGCGCTGCGTCGGCTGTACCAGGAGCCGGCCCAATTCGGTCTCTGCGACGATTGCGGCGACCCGATCAAGTGGGAGCGCCTCGAGGCCCTGCCCAACGCCACACTCTGCTTCGAGTGCAAGGAACGGGAGGAGAATGGCCGGAACGTCTGAGGCGGTGGAGGCGGCGCCCGTCTCCGCGCTGACGCGCGAGGCCGCCATCCCGGTCCTCATTCTCGCGCTCGACCAGCTGACCAAGGCCTGGGTCCGCGCCGAGCTGACGATCGGCGAGCCGGTGCGCGTGGTCGGGGACTGGGTGCGGCTCCTCTACACCCACAACGAGGGGGCCGCCTTCGGACTCCACGTGGGCCGCTACTCCTCGGTGGTGTTCCTGGTGCTGGCCGTCGTGGCGTCGGCCGCCGTGCTCGTGCTGTATCTCCGCACGTCGCCGGACCGTCGCCTGGAACGTGTCTCGCTGGCGCTGATCCTCGGAGGGGCCCTCGGCAACATCGTCGACCGCGTCCGGTGGGAGCGCGTGGTGGACTTCATCCAGGTGGGAGTGGGGGGGCACTACTGGCCGATCTTCAACGTGGCGGACAGCGCGGTGACGGTGGGGGCGGTCCTGCTCGGCTACTGCTATTTGTTTCGCCAGGATCAGGACGGCTGAAAACGGCCGATTTCGTCACCGCTCTCGTCGGCCGGCCTGCGGCGTACCTTTCGGTACGCCTCGGCTGGCACTCCTCGTTTGGCGACGAAATCGACTCGTTTTGAGCCGTCCTGTTGCGTTCGGCTTCGCGCCATGGGGGGTCGGGGTGTATGGGTAGCGAGTCTTTCTCCGATGCTGGCGGTTCCATCGCGGGGGCCGACGCGGTGGT
>DATLFF010000171.1:0-3750 GCA_035524915.1 Gemmatimonadota bacterium
TCCCCTGGTGGTGGGTCATGTAGGCGCGGACGACCGCCAGCTCCTCCCCGTCCGGGACCCGCGCGGGGGTGTAGTCGAGCGCCTCGTAGTACCCGAGCGGACCCAGCCCGCCTTCCTCCGCCAGCCGCTGGAAGTTCCGGCGGGCGGCCAACGGGTCGATCATCGCCCCCAGCGCGGTCGCGTACGGAGCCACCACGAGATCGTCGACCAGGCCGCGGGTGAGTCCCAGCCCGGGGATCCCGAAGTGGGAGTACTGATACGTGAGCTCGCGATCGCGAGCGTTGTAGGCCGACTCCGAGATCCCCCAGGGCACCCCCCGTTCCGCGCCGTAGCGGATCTGGCGCTCGAGTACCAGGCGCTGCGTGCGTTCGAGCATCGTCGAGGGGGGTGGCTCCAGCACGAGCGCGGGCATCAGGTACTCGAACATCGATCCCGACCAGGAGACCAGCGCCGCGTCCCGGCCGACCGGGGTGATCGACCGCCCGAGGTGGAACCAATGCTCGACCGGCACGTCGCCCTTGGCGATGGCGATGAAGCTCGCCAGCCGGGCTTCGGAGGCCAGCAGGTCGTAGTAGCCGGTGTCGAACCCACCCTCCTCAACCCGGTAGCCGATCGGGAACAGCTTCCGTTCCCGGTTGTAGAGGAACGCGAAGTCCATCGCCTCGACGTGGGCGTCGGCGCGCGCGGCGATGCGCCGGAGGCCGTCGGCCAGAGCGGGCGGACAACCCTCCGCGGATCCGTCCGCGGCCGCCAGGTCGCGCGCGTGGCTCGCGGCCGCCGAGCGGACCGCCTGCGCCCACGTGACCAGCTCCTCCCAGGCGACGTTCCCCCGGGCCTCGCGTCCCGCCAGCGCGATGTCGAGGAGCGAGCTCGCGGCCTCGGCGAGGCTCGCCAGCCGCTCGGCCCACTCCCCGTCGTCCGCCGGCGGCGGGTCGAGCCGTTCCTCCACCCGTGAGAGCGCCTGCCGGAGGTCGGTCGCCGAGACCGCGGCCACCGGGAGTTCCGGCTCGACGCGCTCCGCCGCGAGCCGCGCGAGCGCCAGAGCGTCGGCCACCCCGGCCAGCGCTCGTGGGCCCACCGGCGGCAGCTCGGCCAGGTCCCGGCATCCTTGTGCGACCGCCCACAGATGACCGGCTAGGTTGCCGCTGTCGACCGTCGAGACGTACCGCGGCTGGAGCGGCCCGAGGGACTCGGTGTCGTACCAGTTGTAGAGGTGGCCGTGGTATCGCTCCAGGCGGTCCACCGTCGTCAGGGTGCGCTCCAGCCGTTCGATCATCTCGTCGGTCCCGATCCAGCCCAGGTCGCGCGCGGCCAGCACGGAGAGCAGGTACGTACCCACGTTGGTCGGCGACGTGCGGCGGGCCACGACCGGCGCGGGATCCATCTGCAGGTTGTCCGGCGGCAGGCCGTCGTCGCCGACCATCGCCTCGAAGTACGCCCACGTCCGACGGGCAACCAGTCGCAGGAACGCCACGTCTCGTGGCTCGAGCCGCGCCACCCGCGCGCGGAGCGGCCGCCCGAGCAGGAGCGCCAGCAGAGGGCTCAGGACCCACAGCAGGATGACCGGCGCCGCGCCGGAGAGCGCCTCGAGGCGCACTGCGGCGACGAACGCTCCGGACGCGATGGCCAGGGCGACCGACCAGCCGAACGCCCGGTACGCCGCCGCCGCATCCCGCGGGACCCCCTCCCGCGCCTGGGCGGCGGTCACCCACTCGAGCTTGTGGCGGCCGGTGACGTAGGTCCGGACGAGGGCGCGGGCGATCGCGTCGACCATCCGCACCGTGCGGTCGGCGACGAAGACGACCGCCAGCAGCACCCGGGCGACGGCGTCGTTCGCGTCCGCCACGACTGCGCGAACGTGGGACCGCTTGGCGATCCCCCTGCGGCGCGGCATCAGGCCGGTGAAGACGGGTACCGCGGCCGGCATCGCGATCGTGGCAACCACGAAGCCCGTCCAGAGCAGCGGCGATATCGGCAGGAGAGCCCAGCCGACGACGAGCAGGACGAAGGTCGAGGGAGGCGACAGGGTCCGCCTGAGGTTGTCGATCATCTTCCAGCGCGCGACCACCCGCAGGTCGCGGGTTTTGCGGGTCGCCTCGCGAGGGCCCCGGCCGAGAATCCAGGGCCGGCGCTGCCAGTCCCCTCGCGCCCAGCGGTGCGCGCGCCGCGCGTCCGAGACGTAGTCCGACGGGAAGTCGTCGAAGAGCTCGACGTCCGTGACCGAGCCGCAGCGGGCGAACGTGCCCTCGAACAGGTCGTGGCTCAGGATCGCGTTGTCCGGAACGCGCTCTGTGAGAGCAGCCTCGAAGGCGTCGACGTCGTAGATCCCCTTGCCGACGTACGAGCCCTCGCCGAACAGATCCTGGTACACGTCCGACACGGCGGAGGAGTAGGGATCGATGCCGGTGGGACCGGCGTAGAGGCGATGATACGGGGTCGTCTCCCCGCGCCGGGGGAGGAGGGGCGTGACCCGCGGCTGCAGCACGCCGTACCCGTCCACCACCCGGTCCCGGGAGAGGTCGAAGCGCGGGCGGTTGAGAGGATGCGCCAACGCGCCGACGAGTCGAGCCGCGGACCCCGAAGGCAGTCGGGTGTCGGCGTCGAGCGTGATCACGTAGCGGACTCCGGCCGGCACGTCGGACAGCCCGTCCGCGCGTTCGACGAACGACGTGTCTTCGATCCCACGCAGGAGCCGGTTGAGCTCGTGGATCTTCCCGCGCTTCCTCTCCCATCCCATCCACCGTCCCTCCCGGGGGTTCCAGGTCCGCTGCCGATGGAGCAGGAGGAACCGCGGGGTCCCGCCGCCGGCGGGGCCGTGCTGCTCGTTCAACTCGCTCAGGCCGCGGGCCGCGGCGGCGAGAAGCCTGTCGTCCTCGGGCAGCGACTCCGATTCCGCATCCTTCCAGTCCGACAGCAGCGCCAGGGTCAGGTCCGCCTCGGGATTGGCCAGGTAGTGTCGCTCGAGCGAATCGACCAGCTCGGCGATCTCGTCCTCCGAAGCCAGGAGGGCGGGCACGGCGACCAGCGTCCGATGCTCGGCGGGTACGCCGCGGGAGAAGTCCAGCTTCGGCAGGCGACGTGGCTCCAGCAGCTCGTTCAGGTCCCGGTGTATCACCGCGATCGCGAGGTCGGTGGCGGGCACGAGCGCGAGCAGGCCGAGCGCCACCAGGAGACGAGCGTCGACATCGAGGCGGGCGAGATAGACCAGCAGGAGGGCCATGAGGAGCGCGGTGACGAGCGTGATCGTGCCGAGGTAGCCGGGGGTCGCGAACGAGATGAACGCGCGCTTCAACCAGCCCTGTATCGGCACCCGGTACCCCAGGTCCGATTCGACCTGGCGACGGCCATCGCGGATGAGGTGGTATCCCACGTGGGCGCTGCTCGCGTTGCGCCCGGCCGGATCGCGCTCGGCCACCTCACCGGACCGCGCCACGATCGCTCGAGCGACCTCGATCTCCGAGAGATCCGCCCCGCGTGCGAGCTCCTCCACGGCGTGGCGGTAGAGGTCGCGGGTGGCGAAGTCCATCCGCGCGTAGACACCGGCCGGGTCCTTCCGCAGCGTCCATTCGACCAGGCTCACGGACTCGAAGAAGGTCGCCCAATCGTACGCGGCGATCTGCCGCATGCTGGTCACCACGTTCCCCACGGTGGCATGGGTGGCGACCTGCTCGGCCTGTACCTTCCGCACGACGTCCTCGGAGGTCGACCCTTCCGCTGTCAGTCGGCGCTCCAGCCAAACCAGCACGGGCG
>DATLFF010000172.1:0-9644 GCA_035524915.1 Gemmatimonadota bacterium
CCGCCTGGTCCGGCGCTTCAGGAAGTCCCGCATGACGTACTGGCCGAGCGTCATCGTGCTGGTGAAGTAGGCCCGGCCACGCGCCATCTCGCTCACCTTCGCCACGAACTGCATCAGCGCCGCGTCCCGGGCGAGCATGAAGGTGTTGATGACGATCCCACCCTTCCGGCAGGCAGCCACCTCGCGGAACGTCTCGCGCAGCACGAACGGATCGAGACCCGCCGGATTCTTGTAGATCCGCCCGTCTGGCATGGTCACGGCGCTCGGCTTCCCGTCCGTGATCATCACGATCTGGCGCATGTCCTTCTTCTGTCCGTCCAGAATACGACGCGCGAGCTTCAGCCCCTCCGCGGTGTTCGTGTGGTAGGGTCCCACCTGCGCCCGGGCGATGCTCTTGAGCGGGACCTCCTCCGCGCGGTCCCCGAACGTCACCACTCGCAGCGTGTCGCCCGGGTACTGGGTCCGGATCAGGTGGCTGAGCGCCAGCGCCACCTTCTTCGCGGGACCGAACCGGTCCTCGCCGTACAGGATCATCGAATGGCTGATGTCCAGCATCAGCACGGTCGCGCACGAGCTCCGGTATTCCGCCTGGTGCACCATCAGGTCCGAGTGGCGCAGATCGAGCGGCAGCTCGAACCCCTCTCGCGCCATGGCGTTCTTCAGCGTGGCGGGGATATCCAGGTTCATCGTGTCGCCGAACTGGTAGGGCCGGCTGGCCGCCTCCGCCTCGATCCCGGTCGAGAGCTGCGCGGTCTCGTGGCTGCCCAGGCTCGATTTGCCCAGCCCGCCGAGCAGGTCCCGCAGCGTGCGGTAGCCCAGGAAATCGAGGCCTTTGCCCGTCAGGTTGAACTCCACCTGCCGCGCCGCCTCCGCCGCGTCGTCGATCTTCCCCTCGCCCGGCATCTCCTGGAACGATGAGGGCATGGCCGGCCCATCGTCCAGCGTCAGATAGCCCTCCTCCACGAGGCGACGCACCAGGTCGTCCAGCAGGTCCGCCATCTCCTGTCGCGTCTCCTCCGACCCTTCACCCTCGCCCCGCAGCTCCGCCAGCATCTCCGGCGTGAGCTGGCCGCTCTCGATGAGGGCGCGCAGCAGCGCGTCCTTCAGCGCATCCAGCGACCGGTCCCCTTCCGACGGCTCCTCCCAGGACCACCACGGCTGGTCCCCCGGTCCGCCCGCGAACCCGGCCTGCAACAGGAAGTCGCTCAGGCCCTCGAGCAGCGACTCGAGGTTCAGGGCGTCCAGCCAGGAGCCCTTGTATTTCGTGTAGGTTGTGAAGCGCATTGTGGCGTTGGCGTTCAGGCGTCTGGCCGTTCAGGCGTTTGGGCCGCACGTCGGCGCGACCTCGCGTGGCCCTTCACCTGCCGAACTGCGGGTCGGACGACATCCTTGCGCAGCGACCAACCCCTGGCAGACCCCGGGGCCCTCGCGTGTCACGATCCGACCGCGGGTCCGTGACACCGAACGGTCACCCGGCCGGCGACGCGGCGCAATCCCCCCCGGGGCGGCGCGGCGGAATCCGCACGTGGCGTTGCACGCCTGACATCCAACCCGTGGAAGGGCATCGACCGGGGGGGCGAGGGCGCCCCGCCGGGGCGCCCCTACGGCGCGCGATCCGGGTGGCCCGATGCCCGTATGGCCCGGCCATTATAGGTTGGGCGTATGGATCTCCCATCCGTCCTCCTGGACCATTACGATCGTACCCGGCGCGCGATGCCATGGCGCGAGACCTCGGACCCCTACGCGATCTGGGTGAGCGAGGTCATGCTGCAGCAGACGCGGGTGGACGCCGTCATCCCGTACTGGGAGCGGTGGATGGCGCGGTTCCCGACCGTCCATGCGCTGGCGGAGGCGGACCTCGGCGACGTGCTCCGCCACTGGCAGGGGCTGGGGTACTACTCGCGCGCCAGGAACCTCCACCGCGCCGCCCGAGAAGTGCGGGAGCGGTATACGGGTGAAGTGCCCGGTGAGGCGGAGGAGCTCCGTCGTCTGCCGGGGGTGGGCGAGTATACGGCCGGCGCGGTGGCGAGCATCGCGTTCGGACGCCGGGTCCCGGCCGTGGACGGCAACGTCCGTCGCGTGCTGTCCCGGCTGCACAACCTGGAGAACCCGGGCTCCGCCGAGCTCCGCCGCCTGGCCCACGACCTGGTCCCCGCCGACCGGCCGGGCGACTTCAACCAGGCGCTCATGGAGCTCGGCGCCACGCTTTGCACCCCCCGCTCGCCCCGCTGCGAGCGCTGCCCCGTGGCCGCCTGGTGCCGCGCCCGGGCGCTCGGCGTCCAGGAGGAGCGCCCGCGGCCGAAGCCGAGGAAGAGGGTGCCCGAAGAGGCGGTGGAGACCGCGGTGGTGGTCCGCGACGATCGCGCGCTGCTCCTGGTCCGGCGGCCGGAGGCGGGGCTGCTCGGCGGGATGTGGGAGCCGCCGGGAGAGCACCGCCCCGCCGCGGTCCAGGCGCTGATCGTCGACGCGGACCTCGGGCCGGAGATGGACCCCGTGGTCCACGTCTTCTCCCACAAGCGGGTCACCTATCACCCGCGCATCCATCACGCGCCCGCCGCTACGCTGCGCGACGGAGCCGGCGTGGCGTGGGTCACCGGCGAGCGCCTGTCCGGCTACGCCCTGCCTGTGGCCCAGGCGCGGATCGCCCGGCGCGCGCTGCAGCTCCTGCCCGGCGTGTGGTGACGGGCGCATTGCCATGTGGGCGGGTGGATACTACGCATAGGTAGCGACAGCGCCTCCGACGGCATTCTCCATCCCCCGGCATCATGGACGAATTCCCTTCTTCTCTCATCCGCTCCATCACGCTGGCGTGGCTGGCCGCGGCCGCCATGCGGACCGGCGGCGCGACGACTGTGGTCGCCCAGGAACAGCCGGGCACGGCGGCCATCGTGGGGCGGGTCCTCGACGCGGCCACGGGAGCCCCCATCGAAGCGGCCCTCGTGCGCGTGGAGGGTCTCGAGCGATCGACGCTGACCGATGAGACCGGGGCCTACCTGCTCCGCGGCATCCTCCCGGGGCCGCGCGTGCTCCGGGCGGAGCACCTCGGGTACGAGTCCGCGCGGGTCCAGCTCACGGTCCCCGCGGGCGGGACCGTGCGGCAGGACATCCGGATCGGCCGGACGGCGCTCGAGCTGGAGGGGATCACGGTCACGGCGGACGTGGCGGGGCGTGCGCGCGGCGAGCTGGGGACGGCGAGCGTCGTCGAGGAGCAGGCGATCCGGCACCAGACCGCCGCCAGCCTGGCGGGGATCCTGGAGCTCACGCCCGGCATCGGCATGCGGCCGCCGGGGCTGGACGGGGTCCAGCAGGTCTCGCTGCGAGCGGTCACCACCTCGACGGGGGGGCTCGCCCAGCTCGGCCCCTCGGCGGAGCAGCTCGCGTCCTTCGGCACCCTCATCATCGTCGACGGCGTGCCGGTGTCGAACAACGCCAACCTCCAGTCGCTGGGCGCCGGGGGCGAGTTCTTCCTGTCCACCGCGGCCGGCGGTGGGATCGACCTGCGCCAGATCCCGGCCGAGACGATCGAGCGGGTCGAGGTCATCCGCGGGGTCCCGTCCGCCCGCTGGGGCGACCTGACGCAGGGCGCTATCGTGGTCGAGACCCGGGCCGGCGCGGTGACGCCCGAGGTCGGCGCGCGCTACGACGGCCGCACCGTCGAGTTCACCACCCTCGGCGGCAGCGAGCTCTGGGGCGAGCAGGTCTTCACCGCGTCGCTGAATGCCGCGCGGACTACACTGGCCCCGGGGCTGGCGGAGGACGACGCCTACCGCATCGCCGGCCGCCTCGCGCACCGGTTCGCCCCCGGCGGCGGTGCGGGTCGGCCGGCGGAGGACGCGCCCTTCGTCCTCGACACGCGGCTGGACTACTACCAGCTCCACGAGGACAGGCCGGAGAACCCCGATGTGGTCCGCGGCCGGGCCTCTTCGAACCGGGACTGGGGGCTGCGGCTGTCGGAGCGCGCCCGGATCCGGTGGAGCGAACGCTCCCGTCTCGAGCTCACGCTCTCCGCCAACCGCCAGCGGCAGGACTCGTATTTCCAGTTCCTCGGCATCCGGGCTGCGATGCCGTTCACCGATCGGCTGACGGAGGGGCGCGCCATCGGCCGCTTCATCGGCGGGGAGTATCTGGCCCGGGCCTGGCTCGATGGCGTCCCCTGGCTCCTGTTCGGCCGCGGCGAGGCCACCCTCGAGCGCGGGTGGCTGGGCCTGCCCCACACGATCCGGACCGGCCTCGAGCTGCGGCGGGAGTGGAACGACGGACCCGGCTACCAGTTCGACATCGAGTTCCCGCCGCAGGTTTCCTTCACCTCCGTCGAGGGGTTCGACCGACCGCGCCGCTACGACGCCGTTCCCCCGCTGGCGACCAGCGCGCTGTACGTGGACGACCGCGTCGCCATCCCGTTCGGCGAGCGGGGCATCTTCTCGGCGCAGGCGGGGCTCCGGCTCGACGTGCTCCACGACGGCACGCACTGGGCGTCGGGCGCCCGGGACGCGCTGCTCCAGCCGCGCGTCAACATCGAGCTGATGCCCTGGCCCTGGGTCCGGCTGCGCGGGGGCTGGGGCCGTACCGCGAAGACGCCCACGCTCGACCAGCTCAGCCCCGCGCCGCAGTATTACGACGTCGTCAACGTCAACTGGTACGCCAACGCGCCCGAGGAGCGCCTTGCGCTGCTCACGACCTTCATCCGCGACCCGTCCAATCCCGACCTGGGGTTCTCGGTCGGCGACAAGGCGGAGGCCGGCATCGAGCTGGCCCTGGGGGCCGCCGGCGGCGCGCTGTCCCTGGTGGCGTTCCGCGACCGCGTGCACCGGGGCGTGGGGGTCCGGCCCGAGCCGTCGTTCCTCGAGCGCGAGCACTTCGCGCTCGCCGATTCGACGCAGGGCACCGGCGAGCCGCCGGAGATCATCGAGCCCGCCACGCACGCGGACTCCGTCCCGATCCTGATCCACCGGCGCGCGAACAACCTGGAGCTCGAGAACCGCGGGCTGGAGCTCACCGCCACGCTCCCGGAGATCCCCGTGCTCCGGACCCGCTTCGAGGTCCAGGGCTCGCTGGTCGAGACCAGCCTGGCGCAGGACGCGCTAGACTTCGGGCTCAATTTTTCGAGCTTCCAGGTCAGCGAGAACCTCGAACGCGCGCCGTTCTGGGAGGGCGGCACCCGCACGGGGACGCTCGCGCTCCTCATCTACCGGATCATCCACCACCAGCCGGCCGTGGGGCTGGTCATCACCGGGGCGGTCCAGCACACGGTCCACGAGACCCGGCGCGACGTGGGCGCCTCCGACACGCTCGCCTTCAGCGGCTACATCACCCGCGACGGCACGCTGGTCCCGGTGCCGCCGGAGGACCGCGGCCTGGACGAGTACCGGGACCTGCGCGTCCCGCGGCGGACGCTGCTGGCCGACAGCGAGGTCCCGGGGACGTGGTTCCTGAGCGTCCAGGTGAGCAAGACGCTCCCGCTGGACGGGCGGCTCTCCTTCTACGCCTTCAATGCCCTGGACCGCGTCGGCACGTACGGAGAGGCCGGGGTCCCGTCCAACCTCCTGCCGGGCGCGCGGTTCGGCCTCGAGCTGACGATCCCTCCGACCGCGCTGTTCCGATGACGCGGCCGGCCTGCGCGCTGGCCCTCGTGCTGGTCCTCCGGTGGCCGCCGCAACCCGCGGTCGCCCAGGTCTCCGGCGCTCCGGATCCGTGGCCGGGTCCGGCGGCGACGGCGTTCACCGGAGCCTGGAGCCCGTTCGCGATCCCGGGCGACCTCCCGCGTCCCGCGCCCGCCGCGCCCGCCCTCGCGCCGGGGCTGACGGCCACCCCGCGGGTCGGCCTCTTCTGGACGGGCGGCAACCCCGCCGCGCTCGCGTTCGAGGTCGAGGAGGCGCGGGCCGATTTCCACCTGGGTCGCGCGAACGCCTCGGGCGACCACCGGCGGCCCCTGGACCCGCCGCACCAGCAGGATGCCCTGCTCCGGATGAGCGCGTGGGGACCGGTCGAGGACCGGAGCGCCATGATCGGCCGGGTCCGCTTCGACCGGGCGCTCCTCGAGCCCGCCCACTCGTCGTATGCGGTCCCGCCGTACGGCAGCTCGCCGTTCGTCGTCGTCGACACCTCGAGGAGCGACGTCACCCATACCACCGCCGCCCTCGAGGGCGCCGCCGGCTGGCGCCTCGGCCGCTTCGGGCTCGGCCTCGCGCTCGGCTACGCCGCCAGCACCGGTCGGACCGTGGCGGCGGCCGTGCCACGGCGAACCCAGGTGTCCGCCCCGGCCGCGACCCTGGGACTCGGCCGCGACTTCCACGGCGGCGCGCTGCGCGCGGGCCTGACCTTCCGGTGGACGGGGCGCGCCGAGACGATCCGGATCAACGCCTTCGGCGCGGACACGGACGTCTTCGTCCTCGACGGCTACCGCGAGCCGGAAGTCATCCAGCTCATCGCCCCGCGCGCCTTCTACCGCCGCATCGAGCGCGCTGGAGCGGGCGCGGGCGCCGGCCTGGCCGGGCGAGCCGGCCCGTGGCGCTGGGCGCTCCAGGGCGAGGCGGCCCGGCACGGGGAGCGGCAGTGGGGCCGGCAGGTGAACGACCCCCCGCGCGACACGTGGGATGCGGACGCGCTGCGGGTCGTCGCAGGCGTCCAGCGTCCGGTCGGCGGGCGGACGCTGACCCTGCACGGCCAGTGGGTCGGCCTCTCCGGCACCGCCGCCCGCCCGGTCACCGAGGAGGACAGCGGCGGCGTGTCCCTCCGCGCCGACGAGAACGCCTTCCTCGCCGCCGCCGAGCTGCGCCAGCCGCTCGCGCCAGCCGGCTGGGGCGGCGCGCTCCGCCTGACCGCCGGCTACACGGCGCACGACCGGGCGGATCCCCGGACCGATGTCTCGCTCGATCTCCAGACCCTGGTCACCGGCGCGGCGGTCCAGGCGGATGGCCGGATCGCCTCCCGCCTGCTCCTGTCCGGCGGCCTGGCCGTCAGCCGGCACCAGGGACGCGGCGTGGTCCCCCACCCGGAGTCGCTCGGGCCCGTGGTGGGCGACCTCCTCTACGGCGAGGTGGCCCTCCACGCCGCCGCCGCGACGCCCTGGGCGCTGGCCGGGTCCGCCACCTTCGAGCTGCGCCAGGATGTCCGGCTGTGGCTGGCCTCCCGCTACGCCCGCCGCTCGCCCGCCGAGCCCCTGCATCATCCCTTCCGGCCCATGGACCGCGCCTCGCGCTCGGAATGGGGGATCACCCTCGGCGCCAGCCTCGGCCCCCTCGATGGCCGCTGACGCGAGGGTCCGGCCCCTCGTCATCGTCTGTGCTGCCCTTGCCGGCCCCGGCTGCGCCGGCGACGACGACCCGCCGTTCCGCGCTGGCAGGTGGGACAGCGCCGGCGTCGAGGTCGTCCAGCGGTCCGCCGGGAGCTGGCCTGCCGGCCGCGGCTGGACCGTTGCCGCAGAGCCCGCAGCCGTTATCGGAGCGGGCGGCGCGGATTCGACGGACGCCCTCTTCGCGGTCGCCGGAGCCCTGCGGCTCGATGATGGCCGCATCGTCGTGGCGAACGGCGGCACCCGCGAGCTGTGGTTCTTCGACGGCGCCGGCCGGCCGCTGCACCGCGCGGGCGGCGAAGGCGAGGGCCCGGGGGAGTTCCGCGGGCTGGACGGGATCGCCCGCTATCGCGGCGATTCCATTGCCGTGTTCGACCGTGCTCTCCTCCGCGTGTCCCTCCTCGACGACGAAGGCCGCTTCGCCCGCTCGTTCCCCACGCCGGCCGCGGCCGCGGCCTCCAGCGTCGACCTCGCCGGCGTCCTCGCCGATGGGTCCGTGCTGCTCGCCACCGTCCAGTGGCGCGAGAGCCGCGCCCCCGCCCGCGCGCCCGGCGCCGTCCTGCGGTGGACTGCCGGAGGCGGCGGCGGGGACTCCCTAGCCCCGTTCCCGGGGCCAGAAATGTACTGGCTCGCCCTCCCGGGGTTCCCGCCCGGACCGCGCATGCGCCCCTACGGGCCGTCCGCGTCGGTCCTCGTCGAAGCCGACCGCTTCCATGTCGCGCACGGGGATCTCTACGAGATCCGCACGTACGACCCGGCCGGCCGGCTGACCCGGGTCTACCGCCAACACCACATGCCGGAGCCCGTTACGCCCGATCTGCGGGAGCGTCACGCCCGCGCCTGGATCGAGGCCGCGCCCAACACCCGCGTCCGCACCATCCGCGAGCGGGAGTATCGCAGGGGGAACCTCGACTTCCCTGATGATCTGCCGGCCCATGGGCAGGTCTTGCTGGACAGGGACGGCTTTTTCTGGGTGGAGGCATACTCCGTCGCGGACCCCGATCACCGATCGTTCAGGATCATCAGCCGCGAAGCGGAACCACTCGGCAGCGTGACCTTGCCGGGGCGCCTCGAGCCTCTCGGTATCGGCGCCGACTACGTGCTCGGGCTCATGCGCGATTCGCTGGGCGTGGAGCGAATCCAGCTCCATGAGCTCGTGCGCGGCGATCGAGAGGATTGACAGGGCGGGTTCGCACTTCAATACTGGTTTACGCACTCGCACCACAAGCTGGTCCGAACCCCCTCCCTGCGAGCTGCGCGGCGAAGCTGCCCCGGGCTCGGGGATATCCTGCCGAGCGACGCACCCGGTCCTCCACATTCCATCAGCCATGGAGCGGTCGATGAACCGACGGCTTCAGCGCGGTCGGCGCCTGCTGACCCACGGCGCCCTGATCGGCGCCGGGATCCTGCTCGTGCTCCTCGGGTTCGAACACCGGGCGCTGGACGCCGATTTCCGGGACTACCGGGAACGGCAGAAGCGACCACACGCGGGCGAGTACGTCCCGCCGTTCCACGGGGAAACGCTCGAGGGCGACGAGGTGACGCTCGGCCCGGGAATGGCAGCCGAACGGCAGGTGCTGTTCGTGTTCAATACGACCTGCCGCTTCTGCATCGCGTCGCTGCCCGCATGGGAGGACATCGCGGTGAGACTCGGCAATAGCGGTAACGTCCGGGCCTACGGGGTCTCGTACGATCCTCTCGAGGAGACGAGCGCTTATGTCACGAGGCATGCCATCTCGTTTCCCGTGCTCGCGGTCGAGGCCCCGCGTTTCCTCAGTTACTACAGGACGCGAGCGGTCCCGCTCACGCTGGTCATCGACAGCGCCGGGTACGTGCTGTATGGGCGCAACGGCACCCTGCTGCAGGGGACGGCCGCGCTCGACTCGGTGCTCACGGCGGCGCTGGCCCCGGATCAACAGGCACGGTTCTGAAGGCGCGGGTACTCGGCCCGCCCGGTCGCCCTTCCAGCAGGGTGACCTTTCTCCAACACGGGAGGTTCTGATGCAGAAAGCTGCGGGAGGTACTCCGGATCGGCCTGCGGGCCGCGTACGTGCTTGCGATCACTGCGTCCCTGACGTTCGGCTTCGGGGCGCTCCAGACCGTGCGCGCCGATCACTGCCCCGACGACGGCTTCACATGGTTGGGAGACTGCAGCAGTGACCCGGAGTGTAATCAGGACTGCCTCAACGCCGGAGGCATCGAGGGAGACTGTCTGTCGAACGGCTGCTGCCTGTGCGCACAGTAGGCCAAGCTTCCGATCAATAACACTGGTAGGTCGATTCTATGCCCCGGGGGGCGTCGGCAGGCTCCCCGGGGTGCGCTCCCGCCACTCGAAATCGAAGCCGCTCCAGCC
>DATLFF010000173.1:0-2620 GCA_035524915.1 Gemmatimonadota bacterium
GCGGGGAAGCCCGACTCGCAGGAGCTGTGCTTCGTCCCGCGGGCCGACGGCGGCGCGTTCCTCGAGGAGCGCGCGCCGCACCTGGTCCGCGAGGGCGAGGTGGTGGACCCCGACGGACGCGTGCTCGGCGCGCACGCCGGCGCGCACCGGTTCACGATCGGCCAGCGCCGCGGGCTGGGTGTCTCGACGGGGGAGCGCTCCTACGTGGTCGACGTGGATCCCGTCGCGAACCGGGTCGTCGTGGGTCCCGGCGAGCTGCTGGCGAGGCGAGGGCTGGTCGCCGAGGGCGTGACCTGGGTCGCCGGAGCGCCGAGCGGTCCGGTCGAGGCCGAGGTGCAGATCCGCTACAACGGTGACGCGGCCCCCGCGGTTGTCGAGCCCCTTTCCGGCGACGAGGCCCGCGTCTCCTTCCGGGCGCCCCAGCGCGCGATCGCTCCCGGGCAGAGCGCGGTCTTCTACGCGGGCGACGAGGTGCTCGGCGGCGGCACGATCGCCCGGGCCCTCCGCTGAGGCGACGCCAAGCTGAGCGGGCTCATCCCTCATTTGACTTAGGCTCGCTCGAGGGGGGGAGAATGGTGGGCATCCCTATCGGGAAGGAGAGACGATGAGATCTCGACGCCGATGGTCCGTCCCGGTCGCGCTCGTACTGGCCGTGGGGGTCGCCGCCCCGGCCCACGCTGATGGGTTCCATACCGCCACGCCGCCCATGATCTCGCTTGGTCCCGACGCCCCCGCCGGGTCGTCGGTGGTCGCGATCATCTCGAGCGGCGACACGCTCGGCGACTTCACGTTCGAGGGCATCCCCGACGGGATCGGCCTGATGCCGGGCGCGCCCGGGGAGGTCGAGGTCTTCGTCTCCCACGAGCAGTCCAGGGTGCCGTTCCTGGGCTTCGCCGACTTCGAGGACGCTTCGGTGTCCCAGCTCACGCTCGACACGAGCGACGCGGGCGTGCTGGAGGCCTCCGTGCCCATCGGCCCGGAGAACGGCTACATCCGCTTCTGCTCCTCGTTCATGGCCGGCCCCGCCGAGGGCTTCAAGACCTACACGTTCTTTGCCAACGAGGAGTCGAGCGACATCATCGACGTGCCACCGGGTGCCCCGTACGGTCCGGATCCCGCCATCGCCCCCCAGCGGCAGGCCGGCTACGCAGTCGTCCTGAACGCCGAGACCGGGGCCTTCACCCAGGTCGCCGGGATGGGACGCCACAACCACGAGAACAGCGTGGTGATCCCGGGCGGCTGGAGCGAGCGAGGAAAGGGCAAGAAGATGGGGCGCGCCGGGAAGGGCGCCGGCCCGCAGATCGCGATCCTGTCGACCGACGACACCTTCAGCCCGCCCACGTCCCAGCTCTACCTGTACCTGGCGAACCGCGAGAACCACATCTGGCAGGACAAGGGGAGCCTGTGGGCCTTCCAGGCCACCGCCAAGAACGGGAGCCGCGTGAACCCCAGGAACGCCTTCAACGGGGCGAACGACTACCTCGACCTCGACCCCGGCGACACGATCAAGGGTCGGTTCATCCGGGTGCCGAAGCGGATCGCCCGGGGGACGACGGCGCTGCCTCCGCAGGAGGCGCTGGAGCGCTGGTCGAACAGGCACAACGCCTTCCAGTTCATCCGGCTGGAGGACCTCGCCTACGACCGCCACAACCCTCGCGTGGTGTACATCGCCGACACCGGCGCCACGCGGGTCGTGCCCGACCCCACGACCGGTCGGATGGTGCGGGGGCCGAGCGGGACCGTGGGAGAGGCTGATAACGGGCGCATCTTCAAGATGGTGATGAACGCGGGGAACCCGCGGAAGGTGAACTCCCTGACCGTCTACGCCGACGGCGACTGGGAGGGCACCGACGTCTTCGTGCCCATGCGGGCGCCCGACAACATTGACACGAGTGAGGAGTCCCTGATGGTCCAGGAGGACACCTCGAACGCGAAGGTGTGGGCGCACGACTTCGACACGGGGAGCTGGACGCACGTCCTGTCGGTGAACGATCCTCAGGGAGAGTCCAGTGGGATCGTGGACGCCTCCGCCTTCTTCGGAGAGGGAGCGTGGCTCCTGGACGTGCAAGCCCACGGCTCCTTCGAGTCCTCCGAGGTGATCGACGGCGTCACCTACAAGCGAGAGGACGGCCAGCTCCTGCTGGTGGTGCTTCCGGGCACGACCTGATCGTTCGTCGAGCCCACGGCGGGGCGCTCCGATGGGAGCGCCCCGCCGCTCCTTCTCCGGGAGTGCTACATTGCGCCATCGGGGACCGGCGCTTTGGCCGGCAGGAAGAGGGGGAGACGCTCGATGCGCAAGATCGTTGCCGTCCTGATGGTCTCGGGGCTCGTTCTCGCGGCCTGCGCGCCCGAGGAGGAGACGCCGGAGGCCGCTCCGACCACCTCGCCCGAGGCCGAGGTCGACGAGTGCGCTACCGAGAGCCTCAACCTCGTCACCCCGGGCCAGCTCACCGTGGGCACCGACAACCCCGCGTTCCCGCCGTGGTTCGAGGGGGGCACGCCCGACGGGTCCTCCTGGGAGATCAACGACCCCTCCACCGGTGAGGGCTTCGAGAGCGCGGTGGCCTACGCGGTCGCCGGCGAGCTCGGCTTCACCGAGGACCAGGTCGCCTGGACCGAG
>DATLFF010000174.1:0-3501 GCA_035524915.1 Gemmatimonadota bacterium
TGGTGGTGCTGGAGCGGCCGGGGCTCCGGGCCCCCACCTGCGGCGGCGAATTCGGCACCGTCTTCGGGCCGATGCTCGAAGTCCACGAACAGCGCAAGGCCGCGGCCGCCGCGCCCTGAGACGCGCCCCGGCGCTTGACAATGGTGCGCCGACCCGTGCTACAATCTCCCCTTCCCGTCGGACACTGATGGAACCCCTCTTCGAGGAGGCGAGGCATGAGAGCGGATCGATGGACGGCGATGGTCGTCGCGCTGGCCGTGGCGATGGTCGCGTGCGAGACGCAGGAGCCCGAAGCGGACGCGCCCGCCGACGTGGCGGACCACGAAGCGGCGGTCGAGGGGGTCCGCGCCGCCTATGAGAGCGCCTACAACACTGGAGACGCCGAGGGGGTCATCGCGCTCTATGACGAAGACTTCCTGGAGTACACGTCGGAGAATACGATGGACTACGCCGCCGTGATCGCGGCGCTCCGCGACACGACCGGCATCCCGCCGGGGGCCCAGCTCTCGATCACGACCGAAGACATGACGGTCGCGGAAGCGGGCGATTACGCCTTCGCGCACGGCAGCACGTCGTTCTCGGCCACGGGACCGGACGGCGCTCCGATCTCCGGAAACGACCGGTGGATGGGCGTCTTCCGCAATGTCGATGGCGAGTGGAAGCTTCACCGGCTCGCGATCCTGCCCGCGGTGGGGACGACCATACCCGCCGAGGGAGAGCCCACGGACGCCGCTCCGGCGGACACCGCCTCGGCGATGTGAGGACCGGCCGGCTCGCGGCCACCGCCGCGCTCGCCCTCTACGCCTGTTCCGGCCCGCGGGAGGCACCGCCTCCCGCCGGGCCGGCGGGCACGGACTCCGCGGCGGTGGAGCTCGCGGCGCTCATCGAGCGCTACCAGGCCACCTACCGCAGGGGCGACCTGCGGGCCCTGGCGGAGCTCCACACGCAGGAGTACCTCGAGCTCGGGCCCCGCGGCGAGGTCCTGACCCGGGCGGGCATCGACTCCGCGGCGGCGGACACGCTCCTCCCCCGAGTGGAGCAGCAGATCGAGATCCGGGCGGAGGAGTGGGCGGTGGCGGAGTCCGGCGACCTGGCCTACGGCACGGGGACGTCCACCGTGCTCGGAAGCGGCCCCGACGGCGTGCCGGTCGTGGTCGAGACGCGCTGGCTGGCCGGCTTTCGCCGCACGGACGGCGAATGGCGAATCGATCGCCTCATGACGTCGCTGCCGATGGGAGTGTCCCCCGACGGGGGCGGGAGCGCCGGCCCCGCCGACGGCGCGTCGCCACGATAGAGAAGACCCCGGGCCCCATCCGCAACGCTCGGGGACCCAGGCGGAAGCCCCGCGGTCCAACACGACCGTGGGCCTTCCGCGCTCAGGGGACCACCGGTTCCTCCGACTCCAGAACCGTATCGATGTTCCCCACCGCGAAGACCCGGTCCTCCCCGCGCAGCTCGCAGAAAGCCTCCAGGTACTCGTGGCCGTCGTAGAAGTGGATGTTGAAGGGCCGGACGGTCCGTTCGGTGGTCTCTCCGGTGGACCGGGCCGTGTAGCGGATCCGCAACCGCTCGCCCGATCCGACCGCCCGGCGCACGCGCTCCATCACGTCCCGATCCGCCTCGCCCCCGGTCTCCAGCACCTCGACGTACTTGGCGAACGCCGGGCCGCCGCCGGCCGCCAGCTTGGCGGCGAGCGAGGCCAACAGCGGTTCCTCGGGACGCGCCCGGCGCGCCTCCTCGACCAGCTCCTTGAGCGCGGCGCGCTCCCGCTGGGTCAGCTCCATGGCTCGTTCCTTTCGCGGCTGGGGTCGGCGGCGCCGACCGAGTATAGGGAAACCGCCCGTCGCGCCACCACCGCGCGCGCGCCTTTGACCGCCGGAGGAGCGCCCGCTATATTCGGCCCGTCGGCGACGTTTCTTGAGCGGCGACTTCTCGTGATCCGTAGGTATCTGTATGATAAATACTTACGGTTCTCATCTCAACTGTTTTCTCGCAATGGTCTCGGAGGTTTTTCCCATGGGTTCGAACGGGAAGTTCTCTTTCGGGCGAATGCTCCGCAACCTGTTCGGCAAGGCCGAGCCCGTGTCCGAAAGGGGGCAGGTCAAGTGGTTCGACGCGCAGAAGGGGTTCGGCTTCATCGAGCGACCCGACGGGAGCGACATCTTCGTCCATTACAGTGACATCGTCGGCTCCGGATTCCGGACGCTGAACGAGGGTCAGAAGGTCGAGTTCCAGGTCACGCAGAGCACCAAGGGCCCCCAGGCGGTCAACGTCGTCTCGGTGTAGCCCGTCTCCACAGGGTCGGTGACCCGGCCGGCCGCGCGCCCGCGCGGCCGGCCTTCTTTTTCTCACTCCCGGTCAACCCAGCGGACGAGGTCGGCCAGCGTGGGCCGACCATCCCGGCGCCAGGCGAGCGGCGGCCGCTGCATCTCCCCCAACGGACAGACGCGCTCGACGCCCGCGACGGCGAGCGCGGCCGCCAGCGGCTCCACCCGCTCCTCCGGCCCCGCCACCCCCACCGCCGCCACGCGCCCCCGGCGGGCCGCGCAGAGCGCCGCCGCCTCGGCCGCGTCCCCGATCGGCGAGAGCACGAGCGCCCGCGGGACGGGCGGAGGGTCCGGCGGCCGGGAGACGGCCGCGGCCCGCACGGTCCACGGCGCGTCGATCCCTCCCGCCACCCGGCCGGACCCCGCCGCAGCGGACTCCACCTCTCCCACCGCCACCCATTCCGCCCACGCGGCCCGCTCCGCCGCCGGCGCACGACTCCGGGGGGGCGACGGCCAGCGCTCGGCGCAGGCCGCGGCCACCTCCTCCGCCAACCCGGCGGCCTCGGCCGCCGTCGCCTCGACCCACGCCACGACCGGGGACAGGCAACCCGCCTGCCCAGCGAACGCGGCGTCGTCGGCCAGCGCGGCCACCGCCGCCTCGCGGCCGGCGGCCAGGGCCTCGCGCAGGACCACCGCGGCCGAGAGCCGTGGGCCGTGGAGAACCCGTCGCGCGGTGTCCGGCAGCCGGTCCTCGATGGCCGCCATCGTCTCGGCCCCGCCCGTGGCCACCACCAGGTCGGCCGCCCCCAGGACGGCCGCGGCCTCGGGCGAGCCCGGCGCCCAGCCCGCCACCTCGACCGCCGCAGCCAGCGCCGGGTCCACCTCCGCCAGCGTCGCCGCGAAGGGCGCCGCGAGGTCGGTCGCGCCCGTGGCCGGTTTCACCCAGGCCGCCGACTTGACGCAGAGCGCCGAGAGGAGGTCGGCGACCGGCGTGGTGGGGACTCCGCGGGCCGAGACGAACACGGCGAGTCCGGGCCCGAACGCCCGGCGGCGAGCTCCACCCACGTCGACGGCGCGGTCGAGGGCTTCGAGGCTCCCCAGCTCCCCCGCGATCCAGCCCGCCAGGGCCGGCTCGTCCCACGCCCCGAAGGCGGCGTCCAGGACCCGCGCCGCGGCGGCCCGGGGCACGCCCTCCCGGCGGGCGTACCCGGCCTCCGCCGCGGCTCGGCGCGGG
>DATLFF010000175.1:0-2794 GCA_035524915.1 Gemmatimonadota bacterium
GCGGGGAAGATCCTGCGCCGGGTGCTGGTGGAGGCGGAGCGGGCGAAGAGGGCGCCGCCGGCCGGGTAGGGGGGCCGCCGGGAGTTCCGGCGGGCGCTGGCGACGATGGGGGTCGCGCCGGACGAGGCTCGGGACCCGCACCGGACGTAGGGCGCGCGGACGCCCGGGGCCGGTTCTCGACCGATGCTGGAAATCCAGCACGCGACCTGCTAGAATCTCGGCACACCCCGCCCGCCCCTTCGCCCTCACCCCTTCGAGGCCGTCCATGAAGCACGCGCTCCTCTGGCTCGTTTCGCTCCTCGCGGCGCCGGCGCTGGGGCTCGCCCAGGAGCCCCCCGTGGCCGTCACCGGCGTCACGGTCGTGGACGTCACCGGGGGTGCCGAGGGGCCGCCGGCCACCGTGGTGATCCGGGACGGCCGGATCGCGGCGATCGGCCCGGCCGGCGAGATCGACGTCCCGGCCGGCGCGCGGGTGGTCGAGGGGGCCGGCCGCTGGCTCGCCCCGGGTCTGTGGGACATGCACGTCCACCTGTCGAAGGCGCGCGCGCCGGCGCTCCCCCTGCTGGTGGCGAACGGGGTGCTGGGGGTCCGCGACGTCGGGGGCGACATGGAGGAGCTCCAGCGCTGGCGGAGCGAGATCCGCGCCGGCGATCGGCCGGGTCCGCGGATCGTGATGGCGGGTCCCTACCTGGAGAGCCCGGCCAACGTGCTGCGGGTGCTGATGTCGGTCACGGTGGAGCCCGAGGAGCGGACCCGGATCCCGGTCGCCGACCCCGCCGACGCGCGGCGCGTGGTGGACTCGATCGCGCGCGCCGGAGTCGACTTCGTGAAGGTCCGCACCTGGCCGGATCTGGAGACCTTCCGCGCCATCGCCGACGCGGCGGCGGCGAACGGCCTGCCGCTGGCCGCCCACACGTTCCCGCTCGCACCCGACGAGCTCCGCGCCGGCCGCGTGGCCTCGATCGAGCACTTCTATCCCCCGCCCGAGGACTGGGAGGAAGGGGAGCGGCGGGCCTTCTGGGCGGACCTGGCCGCGCGCGGCGTGGTCATGGTGCCGACCATCGTGAACGCCCACGAGTCGCTGTTCGTGGTGGACACGACCTTCACGAAGGTCCTGGCCGACTCCCTGGGAGCGCTCGAGCCGCGCCGGCCCTACCTGTCCGCGTTCCTGCTGGCCGACTGGGCCGAGCAGGTCGAGGAGCGCTCGCCCGCGGCCGCGGAGGGGTGGCGCGCGTACTCCCCGACGCTCCTCCGCGCCTTCCGGGAGGCCCACCAGGCGGGCGTCCGCCTCCTCGCCGGCAGCGACCTCGCGGTGATCGGGATCTACCCGGGCTCCTCGCTCCACCGGGACGTGGAGCTCCTGGCCGACGAGGTCGGGCTCTCGCCCCTGGAGGCGCTCCAGGCCGCCACGATCCGTCCGGTGGAGTTCCTGGGGCTCGACGACTCGCTGGGGACGGTCGAGGTGGGGAAGATCGCGGACCTCGTCCTCCTCGAAGCCGACCCGCTGGCGGACGTGTCGAACACGCGCCGCATCGTCGCCGTGATCCAGGGCGGGCGGGTCCTGGAGCGGGCGGATCTCGACCGGCTGCGGGAGTCCGTCCTGGCGATGCCGGAGATCCGGGAGAACGACTGGCTGCCCGCGCGCCCTGCCCCCGAGATCGCGGCGGCGATCGAGCTCGAAGCCGCGATCGACGAGGCGGGGTCGGCGGCGGAGATCGCGGCGGCGCTCGAGCGGTTCCGGAGCATGGAGGGAGCCGATCGGCTGCCGGGCGGCCGCGCGGCGCTCGGGGATCGGGTCGAGGCGGCGGTCAACCGCGCGGGCTACCGGCTCCTCGGATCCGGCCGCGTGGACGAGGCGGTCGCCGTGCTCGCGCTGAACGCCGAGGCCTTCCCGGCCTCCGCCAACGTGTGGGACAGCCTGGCCGAAGCGCACATGACCCGGGGCGATCGCGAGCGGGCGATCCAGCTCTACCGGCGCTCGCTCGAGCTGGACCCGGAGAACGAGAACGCGCGCGAGCGGCTGGTGGAGCTGGGCGCGGTGGACTGATTCCCGCGATCGGATGACAGACGTCTGGACGTCCCGGCGTCCAGAGGTTATCTTTCGATTCCATGACGAAGCGCGCGACCATCTACCTGGACGACGAGCTGCACCGCGCCCTGAAGCTCAAGTCCGCCACCACCGACCGGACGATCTCGGAACTCGTCAACGAGGCCGTGCGCCGGGATCTGGCGGAGGACGCGGACGACCTCGCCGCGTTCGAAGAGCGCGAGGACGAACCCGTGTACACGTTCGAAGAGGTCGTCCGGACTCTTCGCGAGCGTGGAAAGCTATAGCGTCTTCCTGAAGCGGTCGGCGGCGAAGGAGCTCGAAGAGCTCGGCACGGAATCCGATCGGCGGCGGATCGTCGATCGGATCGCCGGGCTCGCCGAGGACCCGCGCCCCGCGGGGTGCCAGACGCTCGCCGGCCGGCCGGACCGGCTCCGCGTCCGGCAGGGCGACTACCGGATCGTGTACTCGGTCGACGATCCGGATCGGACGGTGACCGTGTTGAAGATCGGGCACCGGAGGGACGTCTACCGCTCCGGCGGCTGAGCGTCCGGACCGCCGCGCTGGCTACCCGCCGGCCGCGGCTCCCGTCAGGCCGCGCGCCCACTCCGGCTCCGGCCGATCCGCGTCGGCCCGCGCCATGACCTCGAGCAGCTCCGCCGCGTAGCGGGCGGCCGTCGCGCGGTCGCCGGCGGCCTCGGCCGCCCGGCCGGCGCCGTAGAGCGCGCGGGCCCGGCGCGGCTCGCG
>DATLFF010000176.1:0-4542 GCA_035524915.1 Gemmatimonadota bacterium
GAGCCGGCCTCTTCGGTCTCGGTCTCGCACGCCGCGAGGCCGAAGATCAGGGCCGGCAGGGCGAGAAGGGTCCAGGTGCGCATGCGGTGAGCCTCCGGATGGGGTGGGTGGAACGGGAGGAGCCGGTCCAGAGCCTATCACGGCCGGCGGGGCGCGTCGAGAGGGCTGGGCGCAGGACCTCGGGACCCGGATGCGAGACGGGAGGATCGTTCAGAACGACCAGGAGGCGTGCAGCCGGGCCTCGTCGACGCGGAGGCGGTCGGAGTACCAGGAGGGCCAGTACCTGCTGTCCGACGGGGCTCCGTAGCGCTCGCGGTGCACGCGACGGCGCCATTCCAGCCCCACGACTATCGGGAGCGACCTGATCCCCTCGCGTGTGACCCCCAGTCCGTAGACGTGCGCGTTGTACCCCTTTCCGAAGAGGTCCAGCACGTCGTCGAACTCGGCCGAGATCGGATCCTCCGCATTATCCGCATGCGAGCGGGCGACGATCCGCCCCGTCTGCGTGCCGCGGACCTCGTACCGGTCTTGGAGCTTCGCGATTCCCAGCGTCGCCTCGATCCGCCAGTCGCCCGCGCGGGCCGGTACGACCAGAGCGTATTCGAACGCGGTCAGCTCGAAGTCGTTCTCCAGGTTCTCGTCGACGGGGTCGATGCAGCCGAGCACATCGTGGCACGACTCGAACGTGATCCCCGGCCACCTGCCGCGCGACTCGTAGCGGGCGTAGTCGCACCGCAGCCCGACATATCGGAGCGGAAACCAGGTCGCGCGGATCCCCAACGCGGTCGGGTCTCCCACCTGCTCGTCGTCGCTCCGTCCTGCCGAAGCGAACACTCCCAGCTCCTGCGAAGGGGCGGTCGACGCGATTCCCATGAGTAGAACGAACGGAACGAGCGACCTCAGCGATGACATGGCTTTCCGCGGTCGTGAGACGCGAGGTGGCGAAGCGACCCGGCTCGGACCCCGAGAGGCGCCGAGATGGTGGGCCCCCTGGGATTCGAACCCAGAACTCTCGGCTTAAAAGGCCGATACTCTACCGTTGAGTTAGAGGCCCGGGGAGCAAGATAACCCGCGATGGGTCAGCGGGATAGGGCGGGCGGCACCATACTCCACAGGACGGTGACCATGAGCGAGCTGCGCCGCGAGGCCGAGAAGCTTCTCCGGGAGTGGAGGCATAGCCTCGAGGACCCGGACTCCATCGACAACGGGGGCTGGACGCCGGCCGAACTGCTCGAGATCTGCGCCGACGACCTCCAGGAGATCCTGCAGGACACCACGGGAGAGCAGGGCTAGTGTGCGATGCCGTTGTCGCGGCCCTAGCGCGAGCGCGGGCCGGTCGAGCCCAGCAGCTCGGCGAGCCGGTCGGCGCCGACGTTTCCGCCGCTGATCACGCAGACGACGGTCGATCCCTCGGTGAGATCCACCGCGCCGCTGGCGAGGCCCGCCAGGCCGGCCGCCGCGGCCGGCTCGGCGACGACCTTGACGCGCTCGAGGATCTCCCGCATGGCCGCCACGATCGCCCTGTCGGGCACGCGCAGGACGCGCTCGACGCGCTCCTTCACGTGGGCGAAGGTGATCTCGCCGGCGAAGGGCGCCGCGAGGCCGTCGGCGACGGTGTCGAGAGCGTCCAGCGTGACCGGCTCGCCGGCCTCCAGGCTCCTCGACATCGCCGCCGCGCCCTCGGGCTCGACGCCGATCACCCGCGCCTCCGGCCGCCGTGCCTCAACCGCGGTCGCCACGCCCGAGATCAGCCCGCCCCCGCCGACGCCGACGAAGACCGCGTCCACGCCGGGCATCTCCTCCACGATCTCGAGGCCGACGGTGCCCTGCCCGGCGATGATCGCCGGGTCGTCGAACGGATGGACGAGCACGAGGTCGCGCTCGTCCCGGACCTGGAGGGTGGTGTCGAGGAGGCCGGCCTCGGTCAGGATCACCTCGCCCCCGTAGCCGCGGGTCGCCTCGACTTTGCCGCGGTCGGCGCCGGCCGGCATGACCACGGTCGCCGGGATCCCCTCGCGGGCGGCGGCCCACGCCAGGGCCTGCGCGTGGTTGCCCGCCGACAGCGTGACGACGCCCCGGGCCCGCTCCTGGTCGGTGAGTCCCGCGAGCCGGTTCAGCACGCCGCGCACCTTGAACGAGCCCGTCTTCTGGAACGCCTCGACCTTGAACCACAACTCCACGCCGTGCCGCTCGCCGAGCGAGGTGGAGCGGAGGAGCGGCGTGCGGTGGATTCGTCCGGCGACGACCTCGCGCGCGGCGAAAACGTCGTCGAGGGTGACCAGATCGGTTTCGGTCATGATCCTCTCCCGAGGGTCGGCGAGCGGCGTCGACTCGTTCGGCGGTCCGATGCACCATAGTGTAGCAGGGTGAGGTTGAAAGACTCGACCGATCGGGGCCGAATGGCGCTCCGCTCGACGACGGCCAGGCGGAGACCGGCCGCGTCGACCCAGATCCCCTCCACCGGGTCCAGCGCGCTCCCGCCCTCCTGGAGATGGCGCCGCACGCGCTCCTCGGTCCAGTCGAGCCGCGGTCCCGCTGGCGGCGTGGAATCGCGCCGCGCCGGCCTGCCGCCGACGAACAGATGGCCGTCTCTCAGGAACGCCACGTACGTCTGGAGCACCCGCACGCACGGGATCCCGTCGCTCGCCCCTGCGGCCGCCGCCCGCATCGCCTCCACGTGCGCGCGGTACTCCGGCTCGTGGGCCGTCCCGCGCACCTCGAGGACGTAGCCCGGGTGGTTCGTCTCGACCTTTTCGACCAGCGCTTCGAGTAGGGAGGCGCAGGAGCAGTCTCCGGAGGGATCGGGCTGCCCCGCCGCCGGCGAGGGGAGCGCGGCTCCCAGGGCCAGAAGACCGGCGAAGTACCGGAGGGTGAACGGCGGGATCGCTCTGGACATCGAGGGCCTCCTCGTTCGGGATCGCGCTTCCATGTCGAGGATTCGGACACCGCTCCCGCGGAGATCGTTGCGCCCGCGACCCGCCCGCGGGTGCGCCCCCTCAGCCCGGCTCGCCCTCCCCGAGCGCCACGAACAGCGACCGCCGCCGGGACGCTTCCACGTTCCGCGTCCGGTGGCCGCGGCCCTCGGTGTCCTCCAGCAGCACCACGTCGCCGCCGGCGAAGCGGCGCACCTCGCCGTCGCCGACCTCGATCTCGATCGCGCCGTCCAGCAGCACCACGAGCTGGCGGCGCGGCGCGGGGTGCCAGTCGAAGTCGTAGTCGGGGTCGTTTTCGCGGAAGACGACGCCGACGGCCGGGAACGTCTCGGAGAGCCGGCCGATTTCGCCGGCGTCGGCGAGCGGGATCTCCACCTCGTCGAAGTGGGTGATCCCGGCCTCGTCGGCCCACACGCGCGCGATCCTCACTCCACCGTGAACTCCTCCACCAGCCCGTCGACGCGGGTCGCCTCGGAGAGCCACACGTAGCGGCCGGGCACGAGGTCGACGGTGATGTAGGAGGTATGGCCGACCGGCATCTCCTGCGCGCCCCCCAGGAACGCGACCGGCGAGGGGGCCCGGAGACCCTCGGCGACCCTCCAGTTCGTCCACGCCACGGCGTCCTCCATGGTGTCCCCCTCCTCGAGCCGGGCGAGGTGGACGTCGTTCCCGAGGCCGGCCTCGGGGTGCTCGGCGTAGTGGACGGCGACGGTGTTCTCGCCGGGAGAGACCCCGCCCCGGGTCTCGATCCCCGCGTTGGTGAGCGTGATCTCGAGCCCCGCCCGGGGAGCCGCGGCGCCGGTCGTTTCCGCCGTCACGGCGATCTCCGCCAGCATCCCGAGGTTCGTGTGCCACTCCCCGTCGGGCGCCTTCACGTAGCACTCCATGACGTAAGTGCCCGGCTCGAGCTCGACCGTGGTCACGGCGGTCAGGCCGGGCGCGATCAGCCCGGGGCCTCCCATGGGCACGATGTCGGCCGACCACGGCGCGGCGTTCTGGCCGAAGAGGGCCCAGAAGCCCTCCTCGTCCACCGTTCCGGCCATCAGGGAGTCGTAAGCGGCGCTGAAGGGATCGACCACCCCGGCCTTGTAGTCCTCCACCCCTCTCCCCTCGGGCATCTTCCAGAGCACCAGCAGATGGTGCTCGGCGCCCTCGTTCCTCAGCCGGAAGGTGGTCCACCCCGACGGGATCTCGGCGGGCGCCCGGAAGGCATAGTCCAGCGCGGCCATCTCGACCACGCCGGCTTCCGTGGGAGCCGCGGCCGTCGTGTCCGCGGGCCCGGCGTCTTCTTCGGGCCCGGACCGCTGGCAGGCCGTCAGGCCCGCGAGGGTGAGGGGGAGGACCGTGAGGACGGCGAGAGAGATGTCGAAGCGGCGGCACATGATCTCCTCCGGGGCCGGGGGGTCGGGGCGTCGCGAGGTGACACCGCTCCGGACTATACAAAGAAAAGCGGCGAGCTCCCAGGCCCCCTGCCGCGCCGGAGGCGGGCGCGGACCGGCGAGCCGGATCAGCCGGCCTTGCGCCGCAGGAACTCCGCCAGCGGCCCGCATCCCGAGAACCGCTCCACCGTGATCTCCCCGTCCGCGATCTCGATCCCGTAGCGCTTCTC
>DATLFF010000177.1:0-3366 GCA_035524915.1 Gemmatimonadota bacterium
GCGGTGCACGGCGCGGCCGCGAAGCGGGGACGCTCCAGCATCTCGTCGAGCGGCCCCGTCACGAGGGTGTCGGAGTCCAGGTAGACGATCCGGTCGTACTCCACGAGCTCCCAGATCCGGAGCTTGGTGAACAGGTCGCCGAAGTAGTTGAACCACTGCTCGTCGGCCCCGGTCGGGTTGGCGACCGGCTCCACCTCGACCACGCGGTCCCACCACCGGGCCAGGACCTCGCGAACCGGCGGTGTGACGGCCCGCGTGATCATCGCCACGGTCTCGTGGGACCAGCCGTGGGCCCGCAGGCTGTGGGCCAGCACGATGGCGCCCGGCCAGTACGAGTCGGTGGTGATCAGGGTCACGCAGGCGCGGCGCGCGGCGGCGATGGGGTCCTCCGGTGTCGGGCGGTTGGTGGCGCGGCCGAAGTCCGTCCGGGTCCGCCGGCCGCGGGCGCATCAGTATAGCGCGGGCGCGCCGCGGCCGGCTAAGAGGCGCCGGACGCGGACTGGAGCGGGTGCCCGGCGCGCGCTAGATCTTCGCCCCATGGAACCCGCCCATTCCGGTCTCGCGGGGAGCGCCCCCGTCTTCATCGTGGGGAGCGGCCGCTCCGGCACGTCGCTGCTGCGCGCCATGCTGGTCGCCCACCCGGCCGTCCATCTCGCCCAGGAGGCGATGTTCTTCCCCTGGACCCGGGCGGCGACCCCGTGGGAGAGCGCCGACCGGCGGCTCGATCGCTGGCTGGCCTCCTTCTCCTTCGCCTGGCTCCGGCTCGACCTCGGCGAGGTGCGGCGGCGCTTCCCGCCTCCGCTGCCGGCGGCCCGGCTTCCCGAGGTGTACGGCTGGGTCCTGCGCGAGCTGGCCGCCCGGCACGGCGCCACGCGGTGGGGCGACAAGACTCCGCCCAACTCGCTCTACCTGCGGGAGATCTTCGGCGCCTTCCCCGACGCCCGCGTGATCCTCGTGGTCCGCGACCCGCGCGACGTCGTGCTGTCGCTCGAGACGAGCCCGTTCACCGCCGGAAGCCGGACCGCGCTCCTCCTCCTCGGCCGGGCGATGCGCCGCCGGATGGCCCCCTGGATGGAGCGACTCCACGTCGTCCGGCTGGAGGACCTGGCGGGGAACCCCGCCGCTACCATGTCCAGAGTGCTCGAATTCGTGGGGGAGCCGTGGGACGACGCGGTCCTCGCCCACCACGAGCGCGTGCCCGCCGACGACCCGCCGTACCCGTGGACCCGCGGCGCGTCGCAGCCGCTCCGCGCCTGCCGGCCGCGCTGGCCGGCGGAGATGGAGCCGTCGTGGGTGCGGATCGTGGAGCGGCTGGCCGCCGGCTCGATGGCGCCCCGCGGCTACGCTCCAGCGGATCTCCCGGAGGAGCCTTCGCGGGGCGCGATGGCCCGGGCGGTCCTGGCCGACCTGCCCGAGGCCGTCCGGTTCGCCGGCCGCGCGGCGCGGGTCTACGGGCGGCTCTGGCGGCGGACCCCGGCCGGGCCGGCCGAGACCCAGCGGCGGGTGCTCTCGCTCAATCCCCGGGTCCGCGAGGCCCACCCGGACTGGACGATGCCGGATCCGCCGTCGACCCCGTGAGGCCCCCGGCCTCCCCCGACCGGCTCATCCACTCGACCAGCGCCTCCCCCACCCGCTCGGTCGCCTCCCACAGCAGCAGGTGGCTGCAGTCGGGGATGAACCGCACGTCGCAGCCGGGCAGCACGCGCTCCAGCCGCTCTGCCCGGTCCCGCAGCTCGGAGCGGTCGCCGTAGAGGGCCAGCACCGGGCACTCGATCCGCCGCAGGTCGTCGTCCGTCAGCGGCGGCGAGGCGGCCAGGTCGTCGACCAGCGAGGTGTGGTAGACCAGGTCCTCCGCGCTCCGCGCGAGGCGGGTGCTCTTGCGCTCGCTGTGGCGGCCGGCCCACTGGTGCGCGTAGCGCGCGATCAGCAGGTCCCGCTCGCGGCCGGTGGCGCGGAACTTCTCGGCCACCCCGGGTCCCCAGTGCTCGTCGCTCATGTTGGCGTCCACCAGGGCCAGCCCGCCGACGCGCTCGGGGTGGGCGAGGGCGTAGGCGATCGCCAGGAGGCCGCCGAAGCTGTTGCCGATCAGCTCGACCCGCCGGCCGGCGAGCCCGAGCGCGTCGAGCAGGGCGTCCAGGTCGGCCACCATGTCCTCCACCCGGTAGCCCGTGCGGGGCCGCTCGCTCCGGCCGTGCCCGCGCAGGTCGTAGAGCACGACGTCGGCCACGCGGGCCACCGGCGTGGCCACCGTGAAGAACCAGCTCGACAGGTTGTCCATCACGAGCCCGTGGACGAAGACCGCCGTGCGCGGCCCCGCGCCGAGGCGCTGCACGTGGAAGCGCTGCCCGCGCGTGACGACCTCAGCCATCCAGGAACCCGTCGATCTCGCGCGCCAGCTCCGCCGGCGCCTCGTACGGGATCACGTGGCCGGCCTCGAGCAGCGAGAGCCGGGCGCCCGGGATCGCGGCGGCCAGCCGCTCGCCCTTCTCGCGGAAGGGGGAGGTCCGGCCGTACACGCACAGGACCGGCCGATCGATCCGCTCGACGGCCAGCGGCGGCTCGGCCTTCAAGTCGTCCAGCACCGAGGTCTCGTCGCGGAACCGCGCCAGGTCCTCCCGCCGGCGACGCTGGCGGCGCTCGCCGGTGACGTTCGCGCGCAGCGACTCGGGCAGCGCCGACAGGAACTCCGCCGCCTGCGGGATGTCGTGGAGGAGAGACTCCGGGTCGACCGGAACGAAGGCGTCCAGATCACTCTGGTGGAACGGCGGGACCGGGGCGTCGACCACGACCACTCGCCGGACCAGATCGGGCCGGTTGAGCGCCAGCTGGAGCGGGATCAGCCCGCCGTAGGAGTGCCCCACCAGGTCCACCGGCGGTTCGAACTCCGGCGCCGCCTCGATCAGCGCCGCCAGGTCGGCCGCCATGTCGGCCAGACGAAACCCCTCGGTCGCGGGCTCGCTCCGGCCGTGCCCCCGGAGGTCGTAGAGCAGCACCTTCCGGTTCCGGGCGAGCCGGGGGGCCACCGTCAGGTACCAGCTCGACAGGTTCCCGAAGACGAGGCCGTGGACCATCGCCATGGGAGCCCCGCGGCCGAGGGTCTGGACGTGGAACGCCCGTCCGTTCGCCCGGACCGTCGCCACGCCGTCAGCCGCTCCCGTCGAGCGACTGATCGATGAAATCGACCAGCTCGCCGACTTTCATCTCCACGATCTGGTCCAGGCTCTGCCCGGAGAGCCAGCCGACGAAGTCCACCCGCTCGCCGTACGTCTCCTGGAGCCGCTCCGCCAGCGCCACGAACTCGAGGCTCTCCAGCTCGAGGTCGCCGTTGAACGCCGTCTCCCGGGTGATCGGGACCTCCTGGATCCA
>DATLFF010000178.1:0-9116 GCA_035524915.1 Gemmatimonadota bacterium
CGCGGTCGATCGCCGCGGTCGCCGCGGCGGCGGGACCGCCCGCCTCGAGCGCCGACGTCGCCCGCAGGAGCTCCAGCCGGGCCTGACGCCGGGAGCGATCCGCCGGTCGGGACCGGCGCGCGCGACGGGTCGCCAGGACCGCGAGCCAGCCGAGCCACGGACCGGCCAGCGCGCCCCAGTACCACCCTTGCCCCGCCAGCCCCGCCGGCCGCGGCGCCGCGGGTGTCCGGGCCGGCCAGAGGGTCGGGCCCGCCGCCACGGCCGGGTCGTCGTCGCGGGCGCCCGGTTCGACCCGGATCTCCCCCAGCCGCAGGGAGTCGACCGAGAACGTGCCCGCGGCCGGATCGAAGTACGCCAGCCGCGCGAGCCCCAGATCCAGCGCTCCCTCGGCGCGCGGCACGAGCAGCCAGCGGAAGGTCTTCCGTCCCTCCACGGAGCGGCCACGGAGATCGGTCGCGGCTTCCACCGCGGGGGCCCGCACGGCGACGTCCGGCCAATCGGGGAGGGTCGGCGGAGGCACCGAGGAGGGGTTTCCTGTTCCGTCCACCGTGAGCTCGAGCCGCACCGGGCTTCCCACGGCCGCCCGGCGGTCCACGAGCCCGCCGCTCAGCCGGAACCGGCCCACGGCCCCGTCGAAGTCCGCCGGGGCGGGTACGGGAAGAGGTCGCGCGTCGATCACCAGCGGCTCGGTCCGGATCGTCCTCGGTTCCCCCGGAAGCCACCAGCGGGCGGGGTCGGGCTCCACCACTCGCACCGTGGCGGGCCCCACCTCCAGCTCGCCCGCGCGGAGCGGAAAGAGCGCGTAGCGAAAGCGCTGGACGTGGTACGACCGGCCGCCGATCCGCTCGATACCCACGCGGGGAGCGTCGTCGAGCTCGATCCGCCAGAAGCCGGGGGTGTCCGGCGGGTCGTAGTCCGGACTGTCGGACAGGGGCACGCGGGGGTCGTGGTAGAAGGTGAAGGTGAGGGTCACCTGCTCCCCCACCCAGGCGCTCGGCCGGTCCACCCGAGTGACGGCGAAGATGGCGGGCGGCCCTTCGAGGTCGGCCGGATTCTCGGACGGACCGCGCCAGGCGGGCCCGATCCCCGCGGCGTCCACGACCAGGATCCGGCGGACGGCGGTCCGGTGGGTCACCCCGTCCACCGTCACCCGCACGGGGTCGATCCGCAGGGTTCCCGCCGCGGCGGGCCGCAGGACGTAGCGGAAGGTCGTGTGGCGTGTCACGTCGGTGCCCGCCATGCGCACCCCCCACTCCCGGCTCTGACCCAGGACCTCGATCGGGCCGAGGTCGGGCAGCGTCGGCTCGCCCACGTCGGCCCGGATCCCGCTGCTGCTCACCTCGATCACCAGCTCCGCCGTGCCGCCGAGCGCGATCCGGGCCGGCTCGAGCCGGGCATCGACCCGCACCTGGGCGGCGGCCCCGGCCGCGCCCACCGTCAGGAGCGCCCCGATCGCGGCCGCCGTTCGGACGGCGCCGGCGCTCCGCCGGGGGCGACTCGATCCGGCGGCGCGGCTCACCATCCGGGAGCCTGCCGACGGCCGCCCCGCCGGTCCCCCTCGCCGGCGGCCAGCGCCTCACGCTCCCGCGACGCCAGGGCGTCCAGCAGCCGCTCCGCCTCCGAGCGGTTCATCTCGCGCGGCGAGTCGCCGAGGCCGCTCGACGGGGGCTGAAGGCCCCGGCCGCCCCCGCCGCCTCCTTCACCCTCCCCGCCTCCGCCTCCTCCCCCACCGCCGCCACCGGCCTGGTCCCGCCGTCGGAGAGCCAGCTCGAGGTTGTGCTTTGTATCCCCGTCTCCCGGCGCCCGAAGGAGCGACTCCCGATAGGCGCCCACCGAGGCGTCCCAGAACGGGAGTGAAGCCGCGGGATCGGAGCGTTCCACTTCCTCGGCCCTCCGGTAGCGCGCGTTCCCCGCGTTGTACCACGCCTCCGCCTCGCGCACCGGCGTGTCCGCCGTACGTGCCGCCACCGCGAAACCGGCCGCGGCCTCGCGGGCCTCGCCCAGCCGGTACGCCGCGCTTCCCCGGCCATAGGCGTCGATCGGCCCGGCGTCGGGCTCGCGATCGGCCTCCCGCCAGGCCTCCAGCGCCTCGCGATAGCGGCCTTCCCGGTAGAGGTCGTCGGGGCGATCCCCGCAGGCCGAGGCGAAGAGGAGTCCGGCGACGGCGGCGAACGCGGCCGGTCGGCGCCGGGCCAGGCGCAGGCCGGCCTCCCCGAGGAGGGCCAGCACGGCCAACGCCAACGGCCAGCGATAGCGCTCCGCCCGGCGCTCGGTTCCTCCCTCCTCCGCCCGGCCCGTGTCCAGTTCGGCCAGCCGTGAGACCGCCGGAGCGATCCCGTCACGGCCTCCGATCTCGACGAAGCGGCCCCCGGTTCCGGACGCGATGTCGCGCAGGGCCTCGGTCTCGAGGCGCGAGACGACCACCTCCCCGCTGGACTCGAGCCACCCGGCCCCGACGGGGATCCGGGCGCCCTCGGGCGTCCCCACCCCCACCGAGACGATGGTCACGCCGTTCTCCGCCGCGGCCGAGGCCGCTGCTTCAACACCGCCCGCATGGTCCTCGCCGTCCGAGAGCACGACGATGGCCCGTCCCGGCGAGCGCTCCGGGCCGAAGGCGTCGAGCGCCACCCGGACCGCCCGCCCCAGATCGGTGCTGGGGTCCGAGATCCAGTCGGGATCCACCGTCGCGAGGAAGAGCTCGAGCGCCGCCGCGTCGCGGGTCAGGGGGACCACGAGGACCGCCTCACCGGCGAAAACGACCAGGCCCACCTCCGACGCGGGCAGCGCGGCCAGGATCTCGCGCACCGCGAGCCGCGACCGGTCGAGGCGGGAGGGGGCCACGTCGCGGGCGGTCATCGAGCGGGACACGTCCACCGCGAAGACGATCTGCTGGCGGACCGGCGGAACGGCCACCCGCTCGCTCCCCCAGCGTGGGCCGGCCAGCGCGAGGGCCACCCCCGCCAGGGCGACCACCGCCAGGGCGCCGCGGACGGCCGCCCGCGCCGGCGGGAGCCGCCGCGTGCGCTCCCGCACGTCCGGCTCGGCGAACCGGTCGAGTCCCCGCCGCCGCGCCCGCACTCCCGCCAGCGCGGCCGCCGCCGCCAGAGGCAGGAGCGCCAGCGCCCAGAGCCATGCGGGCCGGGTCCAGTCGATCGCGTCCCAGCTCATCGGCCGCGCCTCACGGAATCCGTCGAAACAGGGTCGCGCGAAGCGCGCCCTCGGCGACGAGGAGGCCCAGGACGGGGAGCAGCAGCCACGCGTAGCGCTCGATCCGCACCACCGGCCGGCGGCCCGACAGCGGGGAACGCTCCAGCCGGTCGATCGCGGCGTACACCTCCGAGAGGGCCTGCGGATCGGTGGCGCGGAAATAGCGGCCGCCGGTCCGGGCGGCGATGTCGCGCAGGATCTCCTCGTCGATCCGGACGACGACGCGGACGTACCGGCGTCCGAACCGGGGGTCCTCGAGCAGGTAGGGCGCCTCGCCCGTCGTCCCCACGCCGATCGTGTAGACGCGCGCGCCGAGTGCCCGCGCGGCCTCGGCGGCGGTGGCCGGATCGACCTCCCCCGCGTTGTTGACCCCGTCGGTCAGCAGGATCACCACCCGGCTCCGCGCTTCGGAGGCCCGCAGCCGGTTCACCGCGGTGGCCAGCGCGGTCCCGATCGCCGTCCCCTCGGCCAGCTCGCCGATCTCGACGCGGCGAACGGCGCGGACCAGCGATTCGTGGTCGAGAGTGAGCGGGGCCCGGGTCACGGCCTGGCCGGCGAACGTCACCAGGCCGACGCGGTCGTTCGGCCGCCCTTCCAGAAACTCGACGGCCGCCTCCTTGGCCACCTCGAGCCGGTTCCTCGGCTGGAAGTCTTCCGCCTTCATGCTGCCCGAGGCATCCAGGGCCAGGACGATGTCGACTCCGGACGTGGTAAGCGGGCGTCCGGCCACCACCTGCTGGGGCCGCGCCAGGGCGAGGACCGCCAGGACGAAGGCGAGGGCCCGAAGACCCCCCGGCAGGCCGCGCAGGCGCTCCCGCCACGTCCGGGGCAGGTCTCCCGCGACCGCCAGGCCCGGCAGGGCGAGGGCCGGCGGACGCCGCCTCCGGGCCCACGCCCAGGCGGCCGGCAGGAGCGCGAGGAGGCCGAGCCAGCCGGGGCTCGCGAGCGTCCATCCGCCGAAGATCTCCGGCGGGCTCACGACGCCTCCCGACCGACCATGGGCGGACGCGCCCCCCGCCGGACGATCTCCATCCGGTCGAGAGCGTCGAGCGCCCGGTCGGCGAGCTCGACCACGGCGCCGGGTCCGGGATCCACTCGAGCGAACTTGGCGAGGTCCGCGCTGGCCAGGACGGCGCCGACGGGACCGCGCGGCAGGGGGCTCGCGCCTGGAAGGTCGGAGAGGAGCTCGAACGTCGTGCGCTCGCGCGCCGGGAGCCCCCAGGCGTCGGCCAGGTAGCCCCGCGCGGCCTCTCCGATTCCGGCCGCCGCCCGGACGCGGGGCCCGGCCCCCCGCTCCCCCTCGCGGGCGAGCGCCTGGATCCTCGCCCGCGCTTCTTCGTACGGGTCGGTCCACGCCGCCGTCAAGGTCCCCGCCTCCGGCGCGCGCCTCCGCCGAAGCCATAGAAGGGCCGCGGCCAGGGCGACCAGCGCGGCCACGGCGATCCAGAGCCACGGCGGCGTCCACGGCTCCGCCCAGAGCGGCTTGATGTCGGCCAGGAGCGTGTCCCCGGGCGCCAGGACCGACTCGACCCGGATCGTGTCCGCCCCGACGGGAACCGCGAGGGTGTCGCCGAGCCCCGTGACCACCCGGGCCTCTCCGGGCGGGAGCACCACGTCCCCGGGGCGGAACACGGCGAGGCGGAGCCGCAGGCGGCCATCCCGCCGGTCGCTCCCGAGGACCGCGACCTCGGGCACGTCGGCGTACCCCGCTTCGATCGAGCCCGGAAGCAGGTGCCAGCCCCGGGGTCCCTGAGTCACCACGGTGACCCAGAAGGGATCCCCCACCGTGAGGTCCCGCCCGCCGGCGGGCGGCAGCTCGGGGACGAGCTGGATGCGGACGGCGCCGGGGGCGACCGGCGCATCGCCGTCCTGAGCGGCGGCCGGCGCCGCCAGCAGGAGGACCGCCAGGCCCGCGGCGCGGATCGGGGCGGTCACGCCTGGACCCGCTGACGTCCGCCCCGGGCTCGCGACCGGGACCGCTCCCGGGCCTGGAAGAAACGTCTCAGCGGCTCCACATAGTCCGCCTCGGTGTCGATCCGGACGGCGTCCACCGCGGCCCGCTGGAACGAGGCTCGCCGCGCCTCCACGGCCCGCGCGGCCGCCTCCGCGTAGGCGTCCCGGACCCGGGCCGACGCCGTGTCGAGCCAGCGCTCCCGGCCCGATTCCGGCTCCACCACGCGGACCAGCCCCACGTCCGGCAACTCCCGGTCGCGGTCGTCCTCCAGCACCAGCGCGACCACGTCGTGCCGGATCGCCAGGGCGGTCAGCGGCCGTTCCCACCCCTCCTCGAGGAAGTCCGACAGCAGGAAGATCACGCTCCGCCGGTGGAGCACCCGGCTCAGGAACCGGATGGCCGCCGCCAGGTCCGTGCCGAGGGCGGGCGGATCGAACGAGAGGATGTCGCGCACCAGGCGCAGCACGTGCGTCTTTCCCTTCCGCGGCGGCACGTAGCGCTCGATGCCCTCGGCGAACAGCAGCGCGCCCGCGCGGTCGTTGTTCCGGTTGGCCGCCAGACCCAGGACGGCGGCCACCTCCGCGGCCCGCTCGCGCTTGAGCTGCCCCCGGCTGGCAAAGCGGGTGGACGCGCTCCCGTCCACCGCCAGGATCACGGTCAGCTCGCGCTCCTCCACGAACCGCTTGACGTACGGTGTGCCGCGGCGGGCGGTCACGTTCCAGTCGATCGTCCGCACGTCGTCGCCGGGCTGATATTCGCGCACCTCGGCGAACTCCACGCCGCGGCCCTTGAAGACGCTCGAGTACTCGCCCGAGAAGACGTCGTTGACGAGGTGCCGGGTGTGGATCTCGAGCAGCCGGACCTTGCGGGCCAGCTCGGCCGCGTTCACGGGACGTCGAGGCGCTCCAGGACCCGTCCGAGGATGGAATCCGAGTCCACGCCCTCCGCTTCGGCCTCGTAGGTGAGGATGAGACGATGCCGCAGGACCTCGCGGGCCACGGCCTTGACGTCGTCCGGCGTCACGTACGCCCGACTGCGCAGGAAGGCGTGCGCGCGCGCGGCCCGGGTCAGGAAGATCGCGGCGCGCGGCGAGGCGCCGTAGGCCAGGAGCGGCCCGAGCTCCTCCAGGCCGAAACGCGCCGGGTAGCGGGTCGACTCGACGAGGTCGAGCACGTACTCCACCACCCGGGGATCCACGTAGATGCCGGCGACGGTTTCCCGCGCCCGCAGGATGGTCGCGGTGTCCACCGTCGGCCGAACCTCGGGCGGATGGATCCCCGACATCCGCGCGATGATCTCCCGCTCGTCGTCGCGCCCCGGATAGGTGACGTGGATCTTGAGCATGAAGCGGTCCACCTGCGCCTCGGGCAGGGGGTAGGTCCCCTCGTGCTCGATCGGGTTCTGCGTCGCCAGCACGAGAAACGGCTCTTGCAGCCGATGCGTGGCGTCGCCCAGCGTGACCTGCTTCTCCTGCATCGCCTCCAGCAGCGCCGACTGGACCTTCGCGGGGGCCCGGTTGATCTCGTCGGCCAGCAGCAGGTTCGTGAACACGGGACCCCGGTGGACCGCGAACTCGCCCCGCTGGGGATGGTAAACGGTCGTCCCGACCAGGTCGGCCGGCAGGAGATCGGGAGTGAACTGGATGCGCTGGAAGTCGCAGCGGATCGCCCCCGCGAGGGCGCGCACCGCGAGCGTCTTGGCGAGGCCGGGGACTCCCTCCAGCAGGACGTGGCCGTCCGCCAGAAGGCCGATCAGGAGGCCCTCGAGGAGCTCGCGCTGTCCCACGACCACGCGGCCGACCTCCTTGAGGATTTCCCGCGTGAACGCGCTCTCGCGCTCGATCCGGGCGTTGTCCTCGGTCAGGCTCGTGGTGGTGGCGAATGTCGTTTCGGCCTCCGGGCCCAACGGCTCCTCCTTCGTCGTCTCGGTCGTTCGGCGCACCCTCCATACCGGAGGGGAAGGGTCGAAGTTCCTCCTGGGGACGAAGGTACGGCGGTGCGCCGAGGACCTGCCAGCCGTCTCCGGCGCAGCGGGCCGTGCGCGTGCCGGAGCGGTCGGTCCGATGGACGCGGACCCCGGCGCGCTCCAGCCGGCCGAGAACGTCGGGGTGCGGATGGCCGAACCGGTTCCGCGCCCCGGCCGAGACGACCGCGTCGGTCGGGACCACCCGGGCGAGGAAGGCCGCGGTCGTGGAGTGCCGGCTGCCGTGGTGGCCCACGTGGAGGACCCCGGCGCGCAGGGAGTCGCCGAGCGACTCCACCAGCCGGCTCTCTCCGGGGCCGCCCAGGTCCCCGGTCAGGAGCAGCCGGCAGCCGCGCCACGACATGAGGAGGACGACCGAGGCCTCGTTCTCGGACACCGCGCCCGCGAAGGGATCCGCCTCCACCCACTCCGCCGGCGGATGGAGGACGTCGATCGACACCTCTCCCTGGCGCAGCCGGCCCCCGGCGCGGAGGACCCCGGCCCGGGGACGGCCGCCCGGCCCCTCGGCGGCCAGGAGCGCCAGCCACGCCTCGGATTCGGCGACCGGGCCCGCGCTCCCCCACCGCTCCACCCGGAGCCCGCGGACGACGCTCGCCGCGCCGCCCACGTGATCCAGGTCCGGGTGGGTGGAGATCAGCCACTCGAGCGTGGCCACGCCCCGGCGCCGGAGGTACGGCAGGATCACGCGCCGCCCGGCGTCGCCGAAAGGGTCGGCTCCGCCCGCATCCACCAGCCAGGTCGCGCCGTCCGGAAAGTGCAGAACGATCGCGTCGCCCTGACCGACGTCGAGCCACACCGCTTCCCAGCCGCTCGGCTCGGGGGGACGCGCCGCGAGCAGGAGCGCGACCCCCGCCCCCGCCACCAGCGCGGACCCGCCGGGCCTGCGGCGGACGAGCCCGGCGGCCGCCGCCAGCGCCAGGGCCGCACCGGCGCCCCACCCCGCCGGTCCCGGCACCCACACGGCTCCGCTCCCGGCGGCGAGGGCCACCATGGCCGCGGGGAGGGAGAGGGCGGCGGCCGACGCGGAGGCGACCGGCCCCGCCACGACATCCAGCCCCACGGCGTCCGCGGCGAGCGCCACCCAGACGAGCGGGAGGGCGAACGCCGCGACCGGCACGGCCACCGGGTTGGCGGCGAACCCGGCCGGGGCGATCCAGCCGAAGGCCGCCGCCTGGACCGGGAGTGTGGCCAGGGACGCGGCGGTCGTGGCAGCCAGCCCCGACGAGACCCCACGGCCGATCCGCTCCGTCCCGCCCCCGGGCCGCCCGGCTCCCGTCTCGAGCCACTCCCGCCACGGCCCGCCCAGGGCGAGGAGACCGGCGACCGCCAGAAACGAGAGCGCGAAGCCCAGGTCGAAGAGATCGAGGGGCCGGACCCCCAGGAGGATCGCCGCCGCCACTCCCCACGCCTGCCACGGCGACACGCGCCGTTCCCCGGCGCGCGCCCAGAGCGCCGCACCCGCCATGATCGAGGCCCGGATCACCGACGGCCGGGCGCCGACCAGGGCGGCGTAGCCGGCGAGCGCCGCGCTGGCGGCCGCGGCCCGCGCGCCGGGCCCCGCGCCCGCCAGGCCGAGCGCCACTCCCAGCACGCCGGCGAGAAAGCCCACGTGCAGGCCGGACACGGCGAGCAGGTGGAGCGTTCCGCTGGTCGAAAAGGCGTCGGTCAGAGCGGGATCGAGGCCGCTCCGGTCACCCAGCACGAGCGCCTCCACCAGCCCCGCCGGCGCGGCGGCGAAGCGCCGCCCGATCGCATCCCGGAGATGGCCTTCGGCGGTTCCGGCGAGCGGGAGCGCGGGACCGCCTCTCTCCAGCGCGCGGACGTCCTCCAGCGCCCCCCGGCGGGCTCCCGGCGCGAGACCCGCGGGCGGCCAGCGCGCTCCGGGGGCCACCCGCGGGGGGTCGGGAGCGAGCCGCCCGGCCAGCCGCCACCGCTCGCCGGGCCGTGGAGCCGGCGCCGCACTCCAGTCGAA
>DATLFF010000179.1:0-2280 GCA_035524915.1 Gemmatimonadota bacterium
CGATCTTGAGCTGGCCCAGGGCATAGCTGAACGTGCCCCCGCCGTTGGCCTCCTTGATGCCGCCGGTGAGCGGGCTCTTGCATCCGACACTGGTGCGGTTGGCGTTGGAAAAGCTGGTTCCGGCGACGGGGCCGGCGGAGAACACGAGCGGGTTCTCCGGCGACAGGGGGTCGACGCGGGCGGCATTCCGGTCGAGGAGCGTCCTGGCGATCAGGTACCGGCCGGCCTTGACGATCTCCTCGCCGTGCAGCTCGCGAGTTGCGACCGTCCCGTCGTCCAGATTGATGTCGTGGTACATGCGCATGGCCATGCTCCTGGTGTGGATGTCGGTCGCTGAACTATAAGCCGGGCCCTCGCCGGCTGTCCACGTCGTGTGGGAGGCGGCCGCCCAGGTGCTCCCTTCGCTCGCCAGAGGGCAGAGTAGCATGCCTCCCGCCGCGCTGCCCGGCGCCGCGAGTCGACGAGCTCCTGACCCGGGACGCCGAGCCGAAAGCTATCGAGGATCCCATGTGGACGGTACGATACTTCCCACAGCTCAGCACGGGCCCGGCAGATCGGGTCCGGAGCCGACCACCGGATTTCAGCTTCGGGGATCGCCTCGAAACCCGCAACGCCCGGTTGGAGGATCTCATGGCCAGGTATCTCTACATCGTCTCGAGGGATCAGCCGCTCGTGTACGGCTGTCTTGTCACGCAGCAAGGGGCCCCGGGCCGGGGGACGTCGGCCGAGGTCATCTTCGACCGGCGGCGGCGCGGTTCCGATGCCAGCTCCGTCGATCCTCCCGAGTGGACGGGCGCCGAGCGCCGTCGGCAGGGGCAGGTCGAGGATGCCCTCCTGAGCCAGGGCTACGCGCTGGTGCGCATCTCCGGCTCCCGGCGGTCCACGCTGATCGAGGCGCTCGAGGACATCGACCACGAGCCGCTGGGCCTGACCTCGCGCCGCCGGAGATGGCGCCTGGCCGGGATGGTGTGTGCGGGCGTCCTGGGGGTCGGCCTCCTCATCGCCGGCGCGCTGGTCAAGCCCGCCGGCGATCCAGGATCCGTGGCCCGGCTCGACGCGCCGCTCCAGGCCGGCTCCGGCGGGCCCGGGCGCGGAGCGCTCGATCGCGCCGGGGAGGCCGCACCGCCTGGATCGACCACGTCGGTCCCAAATGAGGCGTCGCCCCCCGCCAGGCTGGAACCGGCGCCGCCCGTCCCGACGACCGGCCCCGATCACATGGTCGGCCGCCCGGAGGAGAGATCGGAGCCGAGAGAGGACGAGCGGGTCCAGGACCAGGTCACGGGTGCGCCGCAGTCCCCGAGCCCCGGGCTGTCTCTGCCGGACCGGGACGTGGCGTCCGAGGTCCCGTCGGGTCGGATCCAGGCCGGAGCGACGATGCCGGCACTTCCCCATCCCGCTCGCGACCCTGTCGCGGCGGCTGGCGGCGCAGCCTCCTCCCCGGAGATGCCAGCACGGGCGGCAAGGGCGGCGCCCGAGGCTCCGGCCCGGCCGTCGCCGGCGCCTCGCGCCGCCGAGCTTCCGCGGACCCCGGAGCCCGCGGTGCCGGAGATTGCGGCCACCGCTTCGCTGCCGAGCGTTCCGGTCGGGTTGCCGCACGTCGAGATCTCGCGCGAGGGCGGGTCCGGTGGTCGGGGCAAGGTCTACTCGATCTCGCTCTCCGACGTGGAGGGGCACCCGGTGGGCGGCGCCGAGGTGTGGATGCTCGGGCGGCTGCCGGACGGCAAGGAGATGCAGACGCGGCTTGCGCCGGGGTCCTCCGCGGGGCTCTACCGCGGATCCGTGCCGGCCATCGAGGCCGAGGGCGAGGCCCAGCTGACCGTGCGCGTGGTGCTGCGAACCCTTCGCTTCGAGGTTCCGGTGATCGAGTAGGGACCGCCGGGCGCGGCGCGGATCAGACCCCGGCCTCCTCGAGCAGTCGCGAGAGAACGCGGGCGGAGTCGAGGTACGCCGCCGCCAGCTCGCGCGCCCGCTGCGCGCGGGCAGCCGTGATCCCGCTCAACGCGTCGGATTGCCCTGGAGGGGTGCTCAGGCGACCCCGCAGTCGGCGAGAAGCCGTGGCAGCACGCGGGCCGCGTCGAACTCGCGCTCGGCAACCGCGCGCGCCGCCTCGGAATGGCGGCGATAGCTCGCCTCGATCGCGTGCAGGCCTGCCACCGCCTCCTCGGCCGTCGTGAAGCCGAACAGCCCCTCCCCCGTCGGGTAGTGCTGGCTCCAGCCCGTGTCCTGCACGACGGCGGGCTTGCCCATGGCGAGATAGGCCGCGGTGCGGCCGCTGAACCA
>DATLFF010000180.1:0-5243 GCA_035524915.1 Gemmatimonadota bacterium
AACCCGCGGCATAGCGGGGGAGCCACGCCAGGAGATCGGAGCGCATAGTGAGGGACATCGCGCCGAGGTTACGCGCGTCGTCTCACCGCGCCTAGATCCCCCGGGTCCCGCCCGCCTACATTGCCGCGCGATGCGCGTGCGCGTGATCCCCGTGATCCTGGTGGCCGCGATCGTCCTGGTCGCGGCCTCGCTCGTGATCGGCACGCTCGACCGGCCGGAGCCGCCGAGCTTCTCGCCGACGCCGGCCGCGCCGCGAGAAGTCGGCGGCGACGCGGCCGGGCCCGCGGTAGTCACGGTGGACGCTTCCGACGCCGGCCGGTGGCGGTTCTGGGACTTCTCGCGGGCGTCGGTGGTCGAGTCGCCGGGTCCGCTCGAGTGGGACCTGGCGTTCCGGCGAAACGAGATCGCGGTCAACGGGGGGGCCGCGTTCCGGGGACAGGGTGGGGCCCGGCCCGAGGCGGCACCGTTCGATTCGCTGCGGGTCGCCCCGGCCGGCGGGTACCGGACGGCGACGGCGGTCCGCGACAGCGCGAGCCCGGCCTTCGACGACTGGTACGACTACGGCTTCACCACGCACCTGCTCACGCCGCGGGCGAGGACCTACGCGATCCGCACGGCGGACGGGAAATTCGCGAAGCTGGAGATTCTGGGCTACTACTGCCCGGGGGCCCGGGCGGGCTGTCTGACGTTCCGCTACTTCTATCGCGGAGACGGGTCGCGCGACCTTGAATCGGGGCGGACCAGCAGGTTGTAGGCGGCGAGCAGGTTCTGGTCCACCTGCTCGAGGCTGTCCTGGACGACCGCCAGCCGTTCGCTCTCGATCCTCAGCGAGTCGCGCCGCTCCACGAACCGATCGTGTGTGCGGGCCACGCGCCTCCAGGCGTCGCGGTCGACCGGCAAGCGGTAGGAGGACCGGCGCTCGTAGTCCTCGACCAGGATCCGGTAGCCGTCCACCGCCCGCGCGACCAGATCGAGCTCCTGCTGCACCTCGTAGCGGTCCACCATCGCCTCGGCCACCTCCCCGTAGCTCTGCTCGAGTCGCCTTTCGAGGACCGTCAGCGTGACCGGGTCCGGCGGCTCCTCGAGGTCGGCCGAGGACCCGCGGGGGTCGAGTGCGGCGATGGCCACGGCGACCGCGGCGGAGGCGGCGATCCCGCCGATCCAGAGGGGGCGGAGCCGGCTGCGGGCGCGGCGGGTCGAGCGGCCGAACGGGACTTCGTCGTCGCGCTTCTCGGGGTCCGGGAACGCGGCGGCAGGCTTCGGGGCCTCGCCGTCGTCGTCGGTTCCGGGGTCGGACGACTCCACGGACCGGCGCGGGGCGGCGGCTCGGCCGTCGTCGGCCGCGCGCCGCTTGGGATCCGCGACGGGCTTCGAAGGCGGGGCGGCGGGCTCGTCCGGCTCGCCTGGAGCGGGTTCGGCCGAGAGGCCGCCGGCCGCGTCGATCGCCGGGTCCGGCGGGTCCTCGGTCGGGATGACTTCAGGTTCGCGCGCGCCACCCCCGGTATCCTTGTGGGAGCCGAGCTCCCAGACGGAGGGATTCTGGGTTTCGAGGGCGAAGTCGGACGCCGGCGGGCCGGAGCCGGCCGGGGTGGGCTTCTCGGTGGGGGTCGCCCAGTCGGCGTCGAAGCGGCCCCAGACGTGGCTCGCCAGGTCCCCGCAGGTGTGACCGAAGGCGTCCGCCGGAAGGGCCTCGCGGAGCACGGCCAGGGCCCGGGCGGCCGTCGCCAGGTTTTCGTCCAGCACGGCGGCGCGCGCGATCTCGAGCAGCGGGGCGGCGACCAGTCGCTCCGCGCTCTGCCGCACCTCGCGCACGTCGGACAGCGAGGCGGGAGTCTCGAAGCCGCCGCCCAGCTCCAGCTTGAGGACGGCCATCCAGTACTCCTCGAGGGCGATGGCGGAGCTCCACTCAGAGAACAGGCGGCGCCAGGTCGCGGCGTCCTCGACCTTCGGATCCAGCGCGAGGCCCTTCAGCAGCGCAACCATCGCCGCGTCGTGCCGGGCGAGGGGCTCGGAGGTGGCCGACCACCCCTCCAGCGCGTTCCGCAGGTTGGCCGGGAGCAGCTCGTGGACCGCCATCTCCGACACCCGCTCGTGGAACCAGAAGAGCCGGTCCCGGATCCGCTGGATCGGGTCGGCCAGGCGCACCAGGGCGCGCTCGACGTCCGCGGCGGAACGGGGGAGCGGCGCGAACCAGGGGAGGTCCCAGGCGGTCGAGTCGTTCTGGGGGTTGGACCGCGCCCGCAGGGCATCCGCCCGCGCCTGGATGTCCGGCCAGGAGGAATCACCGGGCAGACCGAGCACGCGATAGGGGTTGCGAGCGACGAGGTCCACCCAGACGGGGATGTCTCGGGGGGCGCTCATTGGTCCCTTCATATGCATTCTTCGTGCCGAGTTTTGGAGCGATCGAGTAGTTGTGACTACATAGTTTGAAATGGAATGGTGGCGCGGCGCTCTCCATGACCCAGTTTGGGCGCGTGCTCACCCGCCCCCCCACGCCGCGCCCCGTCCGCACCGACGCCGTCGTCGTCGGCGCGGGGCCGAACGGTTTGGCCGCCGCCATCACGCTCGCCCGCGAAGGGTACTCCGTGCGGGTCCTCGAGGCCGAGGCGGAGATCGGCGGCGGAACCCGCTCGGAGGAGCGGACCCTGCCCGGCTTCGTGCACGACGTGTGCTCCGCCGTCCACCCGCTGGCGGTGGCGTCGCCGTTCCTTCGCTCGCTGCCGCTCGAGCGGCACGGCCTGGAATGGGTGCACCCCGACCTTCCGCTGGCCCATCCCCTGGACGACCGGCCGGCCGCCACGCTCGAGCGCGCGCTGGAGGCCACCGCGGCCGGCCTCGGAGCGGACGGAGCAGCCTGGCGGGATCTCTTCGGCCCGCTGGTCGAGCGCTGGGGGCGGGTGGTGGAGGTGGCGCTGGCCTCGCCGCTTCCGCCGGTCCATGCCGGGACCGCCCTGCGCCTCGCGGTCCTTGGCCTCCGCTCCGCGTGGGGGCTGGCCGACGCCCGGTTCGAGGGGCCCGCCGCGCGCGCCCTGCTGGGGGGCATCGCGGCGCACTCGACCCTGCCGCTCGACCGGCGCCTGACCGCGGGCGTCGCGCTGCTGCTGGGGGCCGCCGGACACGCGGTCGGGTGGCCGTTCCCGCGCGGTGGGGCGGGGCGGATCGCGGGAGCGCTGGCCGCGCACTTGACGGAGCTGGGGGGCGAGATCGAGACGGGCCGGCGGATCCGGTCCCTCGGCGAGCTTCCCGCGGCGCGCGTGACCCTCCTCGACGTCACCCCCGCCCAGCTCCTCGCGATCGCCGGGGACGCCCTGCCCGGCGGGTACCGCCGGCGGCTGGAGGGGTGGCGCTACGGCCCCGCCGCCTTCAAGGTGGACTGGGCCTTGGACGGGCCGGTCCCGTGGTCGGATCCGGCCTGCGCCCGGGCGGGGACCCTCCACCTGGGAGGGACGTTCGAGGAGATCGCCGCCGCCGAAGCCGCGGTGGCCCGCGGGCGCGTGCCGGATCGGCCCTTCGTGCTCCTCTCCCAGCCCAGCCTGTTCGATCCGACCCGCGCGCCGGTCGCACGGCACGTGCTGTGGGGGTACACCCACGTGCCGCACGGCTCCACGGCCGACGCCCTGGAGGGGATCGAGCGTCAGATCGAACGCTTCGCGCCCGGGTTCCGGGACCGCGTGCTCGCGCGCGCGGTGCTGGACCCGGCCGGCCTCGAGCGGCACGACGCCAACCTGGTGGGAGGGTCGATCGGCGGGGGCGTGCAGGACCTGGGGCAGACCCTGGCCCGGCCGATCCCCGGACCCCGGCCCTGGGTCGTGCCGGTCCGCGGGCTCTACCTCTGCTCTGCGGCGACCCCCCCCGGTGCGGGTGTCCACGGGATGTGCGGCCACCTGGCGGCGCGGGCCGCCCTGGCGCGCGAGCTCAGGTGAGTCGAAGGCGGGACGAGCGGGCCGCTCGAAGCGGCCCGCTCGCGCTCGGTAGGATGCGTGCGAGGAAGGTACGGTGTGGCTCCCACGACGGAGCCGACCCCGTAGTGGAGGACTGGCCGGGTCTTCGCCCGTCTTCTCTACCGTCCGAATCGGCCGGTCGGTCGGGTGAAGCCCCGTCGCTCGAAGGCCAGTATAGGAAAGCGCGCGGAGGGACGTCTGTACCCTACCGTACACAGAGTGACGTTTGCCCGCCCGCGCGGGCCAGGGGAGATTGCCCGCATGCGGGCACCGCGAACCGCACCGCTCGTCCTGGCCGTGCTCCTGGCCGCCGGACGGGCCGAGGCCCAGGAGCCCCGGCTCTACTTCGAGCAGGACGGGGAAGGGCAGCCGCTCGTCTTCGTGGCCGACTGGGCCCACGACACGGGGAGCTGGTTCCGGCTCCTCCCTCTCGTCCGGGACGGGAGGCGGATGATCCGCTACGACCCTCGGGGGCAGGGCCGCTCCGAGGCCCCGCCGGACGGCAACCTCTCGCTGGACGCCCACGTCCGGGACCTCGACCGGCTGGTCACCGGGCTCGGGCTCGAGCGGGTGGATCTGCTGGGGGTCGGGACCGGGGGCACCATCGCCCTGGAGTTCGCCCGGCGGGAGCCGGCGCGGGTTCGCTCGGTGACGGCCGTCTCGCCGCGGGTCGGCTGGAGCCCGTCCGAGCTCGAGTTCTGGAACCGGTTCCTCGGCGCCTACGGCCGGGTGGGACGGCCGACACTGGGGGAGTACTCGAGCGTGCTGGTGGAGCGCTGGTTCGGCACCATGGTCGTGACCCGCGAGACCTGGCTGGAGCCCTTCTACGACCTGATGCTGCGCCGGCAGTCGGCCGAGTCTCTGGTGGCGTCGCTCGCCGCCTGGCTCTCGGCCGAGCCGCGACTGGGAACCAGCCAGGTGCCCGTGCCGGTCCTCGTCGTCCGGGGGGAGCGCGATCACGGCGGCGAGCGGGACGGCGAGATCCGCGCGGCGTTCCCGTGGTTCCAGCGGATCCGTCTGACCGGGGCCGGGGTTCAGCCCCAGGTCGATGCCCCCGGGGCGCTGGCGGCCGAGCTCGAGCGGTTTCTGGACGTGGCGGAGGCGGCGGCGGGCTCGCGTTAGACGGGTGGGACGACCTCGAGGCGGGGGAGGGGAAACACCAGGCGGCCCCCCCGGGCCAGGAACTCCGCCTCACGGGCCACGAACTCGTTCCGGAAGTTGGTACGGCAGAACCAGGTAGTAGTCGGGCCCGGCCCCGCGGGACGGGGCCGGGGGTCGGCCGGCTCGGCGGGGGGCTGCCGG
>DATLFF010000181.1:0-2869 GCA_035524915.1 Gemmatimonadota bacterium
CTCGGCGAGCGCGCGGACGACCCCGGCGGACACCCCCAGCGCCTCGCATAGGGCCGCTTGCTCGACCGGGGCCTCCAGCTCGAGGGTGGCCCGCCAGACCCGGAGCTGCTGCGGAGCGCGGGCGAGCGCGGCCTCGGCGGCCGCCCGCTCCTCCTCGCCGGGATCCCCTGCGGGAAGCACGTGCAACCGCCGGGGGACTCCGGGCGGCTCCGACTCCTCCACCGGGCCGGTCGAGCCGGCGGGGTGGAAGAGCCGCAGGACGAGCCCCAGCGGCGCCACGTAATAGCGCGCCATCCACTCGGCCAGCCGCCACTCGGTGTCCGAGAGCACCGGCTCGTCGTCGAGCACGCGCTGGACGCGCTTGAGCCGCACGCCCTCTGGCCCGGCCTCCGCCGGCCCGACCGCGAACCCGACCAGGCGTCGGCGGCCGAAGCCGACCACGACCCGCGACCCGCGGGCGGGCGCGGGACGATCGTCCTCCAGGCGGTACGTGAAGAGCCGGTGGAGCGGCAGCGGAAGGGCGACCTTGATCAGGGCCATGCGGCGCGGCCGCCCGGAGGGATCAGTAGAAGATGAGCGTCCCCGCCCCGGTGCCGGGAGTCTCCTTGTGCGCGAGGACACGGATCGTGAAGCGGAACTCGATCTCGCCGATCCCGGGCTCGGGGGAGGTCGAGTCGAAGCGGATGTTCACCGACTCGCTCTGGGACGCGGTCACCAGCGCGTCGTCCGGTCCTGTCTGGACCACGGTGATCGAGCGCGTCTCTCCCGGATCCAGGCTCACCCCGCTGGCGATCGGGCCGAAGACGTTCGGGTTCAGCGAGGAGGCGGCCGAGATGTCCACGACCACCGGGTTCTCGAGATTGAAGTTCGTGGCGGTCAGGTTGAGGGTCGCGCTGTCGATCGTCTTGTCGGTCCCGAGCCGCGAGGGGAGATCGATGCGGCCGGTGTCGATGGTGAACTGGTCCCGGCTCGTCACCGGCACGCGGACGATCCGCTCGTCGGTCAGGATGTCGTAGACGACCTCGCGGCAGCCGGGAACCAGGGCCGCGGCCAGGAGCGCCGCCACGACCCAGCGCGCCCGAGGGCGGCGGGACATCAGAACCGCCAATGGATGCTGAAGGCCGGGGTGACGACCAGATCGGTGGCCTCGGTGGCGAGATCGGTCTCGACGCCCGGATAGAGGACCCCGAGCACCACCCGCAGGTGCTGGGATCCGGTGTCGATCCCGAGCCCCAGCCGGCCGCGCTCGAGCGTCCACGAATAGCCGGCCTCGAGCAGCGCGACCAGGCGGGTGTCGACCAGCCGGTGGTCCACGCCCCACATCGTGCTCAGGTCGCCGCCTTTCAGGAACCGCACGCTCCCGCCGCCGCCCGCCACCGAGTCAGTCACCCCGAACTCCTGTTCGATCGGGTGATGGCCCTGGAGGCTCGCGTGGTAATGGGTGCGGCCGCCGCCCGCGGTCCAGGTCGCGGTCAGCTGGCCGACGAGACCGCGCACGTCGGTCTCCGAGTCGGTGACGTCGGCGAACGACTCGGCGACGTGCTTGACCCCGGTGTCGATGAGCCCGCCGTACGATTCGTAGTAGCGCGCGACGGCCGCAACCGAGGGCCGGGATCCCTCCGGCTCCAGCACGCGCACCTTGACGCCCAGGTTCGCGATCCCGATGACGTCGCCGATCGTGTTGGTGAGGAGCTCGACGCGCGTGAACGGGGCGTACCGGGTGTCCCCGAAGCCCACCAGCCCGTAGCCGCGCTGCAGCACCCGTCCCGACTCGATCGAGAGCAGCCGCGCGGGGTAGGTCGCGTCGAAGCCCGCGTCCGAGCCGTAGGCCGGCAGGGCGGTCCGCTCAGCCGGCGTGTCGTCCTGTCCCCGGGCCGCCGCCGAGGGCGCCGCCAGGGCGAACGCCAGCGCCAGCGGAAGCAGCCGTCCGGAAGCGCGTGTCGGGACGAGGGGCAATCTCGGAACCTGGGAAGGTGAGGAGCGCGCGGCTCTCGCGCGCGGACCGGCGAGTCGCTAGTATAGAAACGGCCCCATGCCTATGTCAACGCGTTTCCCGCAGGGGGCCGCAGTGCGTCGTCGCGCCGGTACGATCCCGTTCCTCCTCCCCCTCGCGATCGGCCTCCTCGTCCGCTGTGGCCCGTCGGGCCCGGGGTCTCCCACGGAGTCTCCCGGACCTCCCGACCCCGCCGACGCCCCGCGTCTCGGCAGCGTCATGCCCGGCACGGCCGAGGTCCGGGTCGAGACCGGCGGCCAGGTCGAGTTCCGGGTCGAGGCGACGAGCCCGCGCCTTCTGCCCCTGTCGATCACCTTCCTCGTCGACGGCGCCGTGCGCGCCTCCACCTCGTCCTTCGTGTTCGAGGCCGACTCTCCCGGTAGCTACCGGGTGGTGGCCCGGGTCACGGACGGCGAGCTGGTGACGACCCGTGAATGGACCGTGGAGGTCCAGCCGCCGCCGCCCGTCAACCAGTCGCCGACCGCCGTGCTGGGGATCGAGCCCGGGAGCGGAACGGCGCCGCTGGCCGCCCGCTTCCGCGTCCAGGGAGGCGATCCCGACGGGACGCTCGTCCGCTGGCGGCTCGAGCTCGTCGGTCCGGATCCCGTGATCGTGGAGCGGACGGCTCCGATCGACACCGTCCTGGTCCTCGGAGCCGGCAACTGGCAGGCGACCGCAGTGGTCGAAGACGACGGAGGCGCGACCGCGGTGGCCACCCTCCCGGTCACGGTCTCCCCGCCCAACCAGCCGCCGGTCGCGACACTGCGGGTGGATCCGAGCGAGGGAGCGGCCCCGCTCGAGGCCCTCGTCGAGGGCAGCGGGGTCGACCCCGACGGCTCGGTGGTGAGCTACCGCGTCGACCTCGACGGCGATGGC
>DATLFF010000182.1:0-2551 GCA_035524915.1 Gemmatimonadota bacterium
CTCCGGCGGGGGCTGGAGGCGGGGCATCCGGCGGCGGCCCGGGGGGTGTTCTCGGCGGCGGCCAGGGCGTGCCGCGACGAGGCCCGGCTGGCCGCCCTCGAGGCGGACGCGCGGCGCCGGCGATCCCGGTGGGAGCGGGCCGGCTTCCAGGGCCGGGACGCGGCGGCCGGGGCGGTGATCGACGTCGTCCGGGCCTGGCTCCGGCTCGGCCGCCCCGACCGGGCCTTGCGCGCGCTGGGCCGTTCACCCGACCGGCACGGGCCCTCGTGGCCCGCCGACGTCGCGGCCGGGATGGCCGGCGAGCCTCGCGGCCGGGCGCTCCTCGTCCGGTGGGGGGACCTCCGAGCCGTCGCCGTCGGGCCGCCCGGCCCCTGGCGGCGGCGGCTCCTGCGCGTGGCCCATCGGCGGATCGAAGCGGACGATCCGAACAGCGCGTGGGACCGGCTCGCGTCCCTGGGCGGGCTGGCGGTCGCGCTCGCCCGCGCTGGGCGGGCGGAGGAGGCCCGCGCGTTCCTGATGGCGGTCCGGGAGCCGGCCGGCCGGGCCGCTCAGCCGCCGCCCCTGTGGCCGGCGTCGCGGGCGAGCGCCTACGCCGCGCTGGCCCACCACGCGCTCGAGATCCAGCGGGCGGGCGCCCCCCTCGGGGAGGCCCCCCGCCGGTTCGCGCTCGCCGCGGCGGAGGCGGCCGCGGCGGTCGTCGGGGAGTCGTTCCGGTCGGAGGTCTGCCGGGTCCTGACCGAGGCCTGGACCGCCGCCGACGGGGCCAGCGCGCCGGAGGCGCCGGACCTCCGGGCGCGGGCCGTGGAGATGGCCCGGGCGATGGCGGCCGAGACCGGCGAGGCGATCAGCGGCCGGTGGGCCGGTCACGCCACGATCGCCCGCGCACACCTCGACCGGGGCGAGATCGACGAGGCGCTGGAGTGGGCGGCCGGGATCGAGTCGGACTCGCTCCGGGACCCTCTTCTCGCGCGGGCGATCCCCGCGCTCGTCGAGCCGGATCCGGACCGCGCGCTCCGGACGTGGGCCGGGCTCGCGACCCCGGCGGGGCGGATCGAGGCCGCCATGGGAATCGCTCGTCGCGCCTTCGGGGCCGCGTCGGGGGAACCCGCCGGGGCGGCCGGCGGGGCGGAGCCGGCCGGCCGGTGGCTCGGCCCGCCTCAGCCCACGACCCTCGGCCACCGTGTCCGCGCAATGGCCCCCCTCCTGGGGTTCGTCGCGGCGGCGTACCTGCTCGCGTTCGCCGCGATCGCGGCGGCCGTGGCCGCCGCGGAGGGCGCGGTGGCGATCGGCGCGGTCGTCGCGGTGGGGTGGATCCTCGGGGCGGGGGCGGCGTGGCCGACCGTCGCCGGAGTCGTCCGGAAGGGCCGCCGGCGGGCGGCCGCGTTCCTTCTCTCCCCGCTCGCGGCGCCCTTCGTCGTGGCCGTCGGCGCGCGCGAGCGAGCGCCGGACCTCGCCGGGCGCTGGGGCGCCGCGCGCACGCGGTGGGAGGGCCCGCGCGCCCCACAACGGCCGCGCGCGTGGGAGAGCCGGGTCCCGCCGGAGACCCTCCGCCGGCTCCTCCGCTCGGCCGCCCGCGAGGCGGAGCCGTTCGACGAGATCCTCGCCGCGTGGCTGGCGGCCGGCGCCAGCGACGCCCAGGCGGCGGACGCGGCGGCCCTCCTGCCGGAGTTGCGGCTCCCGGCCCTCCCGCCCGAGAGTGGACGGGCCCGGGCGGCCCTCCGCCGGGCGGTGCGCCGCGTCCGCCGGCCGCTCTCGCGGCTTCGGTGGTGGATCGCGAAGCCGCTCTCGAAGGCCGGGGTCGCCGTCACCCTGCGGCTCTTCCGGCCGGCGGTCCATCTCCGGGCGCGGCGGGAGACGGCCCGCATCGAGCGCGCGAACCGGCTGGCGGTGGAAGGCGGCCGTTTCCTCAACCAGGGGGACGCGGCGAAAGGCGAGGCGCTCCTCCGCGAGGCAGTTCGCCTCGCGCCAGAGCAGCCGGTCTACTGGAACGACTGGGGGGTGGCGCTCTGCCACCTCCGCCGTACGGACGAGGCCGTCGCCGCCCAGCGGCGCGCGGTCGAGACCGGCGTGGGCTGGCCGCAGGAGGACTGGTGGTGCTACAACGCGGGGTACACGCTCTTCAACGCCGGGCGCTACGCCGAGGCGATCGAGCTGTTCGACCGGGTGCTGGAGATCGCCGCCCCCGACAGCGAGGCGCGCTCCGCCGCGGTGACGGCGCGCGGCTTCTGCCGCTCGAATCTAGGGTTGGGGTGGTGAGCCCGGGCCCGGACTGGGTCCCCGTGGGCGCCGGCCGGCTGGCGGTCGGGCATCGGCCCCGCGCGCGGGCGATCCCCCACCTGCCGGCGGACGGCTGCGACCGGGTCTGGAGCCTCCTCTCCGAGCGGGAGGGGGCGGGAGAGATCGGCTCCGCCGTCCGCGCCGCCGGGATGGCATGGACCTGGCTCCCGCTGGCCAACGCCCGGCCGCCGGAGGGCCGCCGAAACGCGGAGCGGGTCCGGGCCGCCCTGGACGAGGCCTCGGCGGCCCTGGACGCCGGCGAGTCGGTGCTGCT
>DATLFF010000183.1:0-5571 GCA_035524915.1 Gemmatimonadota bacterium
CTCGTGGCGGAGTCCTTCGACGGGACGCCGGGCTGGCAGTGCGCCGAGTGCCGCATCCTGGGAGTTCCCCCGACGCCGTCGGCCTGCCCCTTCTGCGACGCTCCGGTGCCGGAAGAGGTGGACCTGCGCGAGGCGATGGTGCGGCGGGCGGAGGGGACCGGGGGGGGCGTGGAGATCGTCGAAACGCATCCGTCGCTGGAGGAGCTCGACGGCGTGGGGGGGCTTCTTCGGTTCAGGGTGTAGGCGGTTTCAGGCGGGTCGAGGGTCCGGGTTCCCCGCTCGCCCGGCTCGCGGCCACCCCACGCCGCCGACCCCTCCGCTCCTCTCACACCAGGAGCCGCCGACCCCGACGGATCTTCCGCATCCCAGCAGACGGTTCTCACTCCCGACTCCCACGTGGCGCCCGGGCCGATGGCGCCTCGCGGATACGCGGGCGCCAGGGAGAATCACCCCCCGATCTGCGCCATCGATCCGAGAACAGGGATCTCCCCGGCGGTCAGGTCGGGATGCGCGGCCCACTTGGAGTCGAGCTCCGCCTGGACGGCCGCCGCGATCTCCTCGTCGGGGGCGCCGCCGCGGAGGAGCGGCTTCAGGTCGCAGCGCTTGGGGCCGTAGAGGCAGTTGACGAAGTAGCCGTCGGCGGTCAGCCGCAGCCGGTCGCACGAGCCGCAGAAGTGGTGGCTGACCGCGGTGATGAAGCCGACCGTGCCGGCGTGGCCCGGCACCCGCCAGGGACGCGCCGGGCCGCCGTCCCACGGCAGCGGCTCCAGCGCCAGACCCGCCGCCTCGATCCGCTCCCGCACCTCGCTCCCCGACACGTACTCGGGCTGGAGCTCGTTCACGTGCCCGTAGGGCATGTACTCCAGGAACCGGACCTCGATCGCGCGGTCCCGCGTCAGCTCCACGAACGCCGGCGCCTCGTGATCGTTCACCCCGCGGAGGACCACGCAGTTGAGCTTGAGCGGACGGAAGCCCAGCTCCCACGCCGCCTCGATCCCGGCCCACGTCTCGGCGAACCGGTCGCGGCGGGTCACCGCCTGGAACGTCTCGGGATCGAGCGAGTCCAGCGAGACGTTCAGCCCCGAGAGCCCCGCCGCCCGGAGCTCCCGGGCGAAGCGCGCCAGCCGGGTGGCGTTCGTGGTCATGTGGAGCCGCGCCTCCGGGCAGCGGCCGTGGACCATGCCGACCAGCGCCGGCAGGTCCCTGCGCGCCAGCGGCTCGCCGCCGGTGAAGCGGATCTTCGTGACCCCCCGGTCGTGGAACAGCCCGGCCAGCCGGGTCACCTCCTCGAACGTGAGGACCTCCTCGCGCGGCAGCCACTCCAGTCCCTCGGCCGGCATGCAGTAGCGGCAGCGGAGGTCGCAGCGGTCGGTGACGGAGATCCGCAGGTAGCGGTGGGGCCGGCCGTGGCGGTCCGTCCAGCCGGAGTCGAGATGCGCGCTTCGGGTCATCCCGCGTAACTTACCACGTGGAGGCTGAACATGGTCGAAATCCACGCCCGCCGCGCTCCGCGAGCCCACTTCCGAGCCGAATCGTGATCCGGTTGAATCCCCTTCGCGCGTGCCAGGTGCAGGTCATCACGTTCGATTGTTACGGGACGCTGATCGACTGGGAGAGCGGCATCTGGACGGCGTTCCGCGAAGCCGCCGCGGCCGACGGCGTCAGCCTCGACCGCGAGCGGGTGATCGAGGCCTACCACGCCATCGAGCCCATGGTCGAGGAGGGCCGGTACCGGACGTATCGCGAGGTCCTGCGGGAGGCCGCCCGGCGGGTGGCCGCGGAGAGCGGCTGGTCGATCGACCGCGACCAGGCGGCGTTCCTGGCGAAGAGCCTGCCCGACTGGCCTCCCTTCCCGGACACCAACGCGGCCCTCGCCCGGCTGGCCGAAGGCCGACGTCTGGGGGTGCTGTCAAACGTGGACGAGGACCTGCTGGAGGCCACGGCCCGGCACCTCGACGTGCACTTCGACTTCTGGGTCACGGCCGACCGGGTCGAGTCCTACAAGCCGGACCTGGCCCACTTCGAAGCCGCCCGCCCGTTCGTCGGGAACCGCGAGGGCTGGCTCCACGTGGCCCAGAGCCTGTTTCACGACGTGGCGCCGGCCCGCTGCATCGGGGTCCCGGTGGCGTGGATCAACCGGAAGGGGGAGCGGCCCGGGGCGGACGCGCCAGAGCCCGACCGCGAGTTCGCGGACCTGGCGGAGCTGGCGGACTGGCTGGAGGCGGGCTGACGTTCAGGGAGGCGGCTCGTCCTCGATCTCCTCCCCCCACTCCTCGGCCAGGGCGAGCGAGCGCTTGACCTCCTCGACCCGCGCGTGCACGGCCTCGAGGCTATCCACTGACGCCGCGGTGTCGCCCGCCGTCAGCAGCTGGGAGGCGGCGGCGTGGGCGGCCCGGGCTTGCGCGAGGGGGACCGCCGGGTCGGCCTCCGTCGAGCGGGGGGCGCTCGCGAGGTACATCTCGAGGTCTCCGATCTCGTAGCCCAGCATCTCGATCTCGGCGCGGATCTCATCGGCCGTCGAGAGCGAGAGCGACTCCACCTCGGCCGCCACCGTCGACGTAGAGTCGACGGCTCCCGGCTCCGCGCCCGGATCGGCGCACGCCGCCAGCAATCCGACCACCGACGCAGTCACGGCGAGGGGGACCGGACGCACCCGCGCCTCAGCCCTGCGCGGAGCGTTCCAGGGCCTCGACGATCTCCCTCTTCTTGTAGCGGCGCCGCCGCGTGGGCGTGTAGTAGACCCGGACCCCGTACTCCGACAACCGGCCGTTCTTCTCGAGCCGTCGCAGGGTGCTGATCGAAACGCCGAGGAGCCTCGCCGCGGCGCCGATCCGCAGGAAGATGGGCTCATCGGGAGCGCCGTCGGTGCTTTGAGCCATGTACCTGCTCCTGGGTTGCGTGCATGGCAGAACGTGACAAGGGTTGAACAATTATAGATAGGATATGACACGTGGTCAATTCGGGGTCGGACGCCCCGCGACCTACTTGCCCGCCTCGTCCTGGACTCGCTCGATCTGCTCACTCCGGCCCATGATCAGGAGCGTGACGTCGTCCCCCACCACGTAGGTCCCCGGCGGGTTCATCCGCCGGCCGCCGGTCAGGTACTCTTTGACCCCGATCACGGTTACGCCGAAGCGGTTCCGGAGATCGAGCGCCTCGAGGCTCTTTCCCACGATCTCGCTGGAGGGCTCCAGCTCCACGATCGAGTAGTCCTCGCCGAGCGGGATGAAGTCCAGCACGTTGGGCTTCCCCACCGCCTCGGCCAGCGCCTCGGCGATCTCGCGCTCGGGATGGATGATCTTGCTCGCCCCGATCAGGTCGAGGATCCGGCCGTGGTCCTCCGAGATCGCCTTGACCCAGATGTTGCGGGCGCCCACGGACCGGGCGTGCAGGGTGGCCAGGATCGAGGCGTCCATCTCCCCGCCGAGCGAGATCACCACGTAATCGGCCGATCCCACCTCGAGCTCGTCGAGCACGCCCCGGTCGGTGCAGTCGGCCACGACCGCCTGCCGGACGAAGGCGCCCACCGCGTCCACCGTTTCCCGGCTCCGGTCCATGGCGAGGATCTCCACCTTCGGCTGGCGGGCCAGCCGCCGGACGAACGCGTATCCGAAGTTCCCGAGCCCCATGACGACGACCCTGAGCATTGTGTCCCTCCGCGGTTGTCAGCCGACCAGCACGCCCTCTTCGGCGTACTCGTATTCGCGCCGTCGCCGGCGGCCGATCGCGACCGCCACGGCCAGCGGGCCGAGGCGGCCCACGAACATGAGAACGATGATGACGAGCTTGGATGGCTCCTGCAAGGCGCTGGTGACGCCGGTCGACAGCCCCACCGTCCCGAATGCCGAGACCGCCTCGAAGTTGAGCTCCAGGAAGCGCCCCCGGACCTCGCGGGGCGCCAGGTGGTGGAGCTCGGTGAACTGGAGCGCGAACGTGGCGAGCATCACGACCCCGATCGACAGGAGCACGATCGACACCGCCTCGCCGACCACCCGCTCGGGAATGGCCCGGCGGAACAGGTGGGCCTGCCGGAATCCGCGGGCCCGGGCCGCCAGGAGCCCCCACAGGATGGCGGCGGTCGGGGTCTTGATCCCGCCCGCCGTGGAGCCGGGCGAACCGCCGATGAACATGAGGATCATCGTCAGCATGAGGGTCGCGTTGGTCAGCTCCCCGTAGGGCACCGTGTTGAACCCGGCGGTGCGGGGCGTGACGGCCTGGAAGAGCGTGACCAGGAACATCTCCCCGAGGGGCCGGCCCCGCAGGGCGTTCTCCGCCTCGAAGGCGGCGAACCCGATCATCCCGACCACCACCAGGACCCCGCTCGCGGCCAGCACCACCCGCGAGTGGAGGGAGAGGGCCTTCCGCCCGCGGAGCCACTCCTCGACGTCCGTGATCACGACGAACCCGATCCCGCCCAGCAGGATGAGCGCCACGACCGTCAGGTTGACGACCCACGACCCGGAATACACCTCCAGGCCGGTGGAGAAGAGGGAGAAGCCCGCGTTGCAGAACGCCGAAACCGCGTGGAAGGTCCCGCGCCAGACGGCGGTCCCCAGGTTCTCTTCGCGGGCGAAGCGGGCCGAGAGGAACAGCGCCCCGATCGCCTCGATCGTCAGAGTGTAGACGACGATCCGGAGCGTCAGGCCGCGGACGTCGATCCGCATGAGGTGCCCGTGGGCCCGGGTCACGATGTCGCGCTGGCCGAACGTGAGCCGGCGGCCGAAGAGCACCAGGAAGAAGGTCGAGAACGTGAGGATGCCCAAGCCGCCCAGCTGGATGAGCGCGAGGATGATCCCCTGGCCGAGCGGCGACCACGCGCTGGCGGTATCGAGGGTGATCAGGCCGGTGACGCAGACGGCCGAGGTGGCCGTGAAGAGGGCGTCGATCCAGCGGATGTCCGTCCCTTCGCCCGCCGCGGCGGGCAGCGACAGCGCGGCGGTCCCCACCAGGATCAGGCCCGCGAACGAGAGAGGCAGGAGCAGCTCGGCGCCCGGCCGCCTCAGGAGTATCCCAGCTCCTCCAGCCGGTCCTCGTCGAGCCCGAAGTAGTGGCCGATCTCGTGGAGGACGGTGACGCGGACCTCCTCCACCACCTCCGCCTCGCTCTCGCACCACTCGAGGAGCGGCCCGCGGAAGATCCGGATCCGGTCCGGCAGCAGCACGTCGTCGTGGAACCGCTCGGTGAGGGGCGTCCCTTCGTAGAGCCCGAACAGCGTGTCCTCGGGATCCCCGGGGTCCATCCCCATCTCCTCGAGGAGCTCGGGCTCGGGCGCTTCTTCGATCTCCACCGACACGTTGTCCAGGTGGTCCTGGATCTCGGCCGGCAGCAGGTCGAGCGCCCGCGCCACGAGCCGTTCGAACTCACGGGGCGGGACCCGGAGCATCGCGCTGCCCGGCTCCCGCCCTTCGCGGCCCTCGGAGCCCAGGTTGGACGACGCGATCTTCTCGGCGTAGGGCGCCAGGATCGGCATCCGCCAGATCTGGCCGGAGTACCCCTTGATCAGGCACACCACCCACAGGACGAAGCCACCCACCGCCAGGACCAGCCAGATCAGCAGGCTGATGATCGACC
>DATLFF010000184.1:0-3305 GCA_035524915.1 Gemmatimonadota bacterium
GGACGCGGCGCGACGCTGGTACCTGGCGGCGGCCGAGGGGGAGCCCTCGGGCATCCGCCGGGGCGAGCTTTGGCTGGCCGCGGCCGGCCAGGCCGAGCGGGCGGGCGATCCGGCGGAGGCCGACCGGCTCCGGGTCCGCGCCGTGACGCGCGAGCCGGCCGCCGCGGCCCACCTCGTGCTGGACCCGGCGATCCGCGCCCGCATGCGGCGTCCCGCGCTCGACGCCGCCCGGGCGCTCTTGGCCGCCGGCCGGGCCCCGGACGCAGAGCCGTTCGCCACCGCGGCCATGGAGAGCGGCGCCGCGCAGGGTGACCGGGTGAAGGATGCGCACGTCCTGCGGGCGGAGATCCGTGCGGTGCTCGGCGACCGCGCGGGGGCCGAGGCGGACTACGCCGCGTTCCTCGCGCGCTGGCCGGCCGATCCGCGAACCGCCGAGATCGTCTACGACCGGGCGCGCCTCGCGCTCCGCTTCCAGGACGGCGCCGCCGCGCGATCCCGGCTCCAGAACTTCCTCGCCCGGTTCCCGGGCGACCGCCGGGCCTCCGCGGCGCTCTACCTGATCGCCGACTCCTATCAGGACGACCGCGGACTCGACCCCGGCCACGCCGACCGGGCGATCGAGGTCTTCGACCGGGTGGCCCGCGAGCATCCCGGCTCCACCTTCGCCGACCGCGCGTACATGCGGGCGGCCCACCTGAGCTTCGCGCTCGGCCGAGTGGCGGAGGCCGAGCGTCGGTACGCCGCCTACCGGGGGAGCCAGAGCGCGCGGGAGGCGCGCTACTGGCGGGCGAGGGCGCTCGAGCGGCGGGGGGACGGGGCGGCCGCGCGGGGGACCCTCTCCGGGCTCGCAGCGGGCGACGACTACTACGCGCTCCTGTCGCGCGACCGCCTGCGCGGCCGGCCGGGAGCGGTGGTGCTGGACCCCGGCACCGGCGGACCGGGGCCGGCCAGCCCCTACCGGGGAGCGGGCGCGGAGGTCCTGGCCGACCCCGCCGGGCGGACCGCCGCGGCGCTTCTCGCCTTCGGCGAGCGGGAGTACGCGGGGGCCGAGCTCGAGCGCGCAGCGAGCCGCCTCGGCGGCGATCGCGCGCGGCTGGAGGCGTGGGCGATCGCGCTGGCGGGCTGGGGCTTTCCCGGGGTGACGCTCCAGATCGGGGTCCGCCTGGGCGGGGAGCGGCATCCGCTGGCGTACCCGGTGGGATTCGCCACGGCGGTCGACCTCGAGGCCCGCGCGCACGGGCTGGACCCCTGGTACGTGCTCGCGCTCATCCGCCAGGAGTCGCTCTACGACGCCGACGTGGTGTCGCCGGCCGACGCCCGGGGCCTGATGCAGATCCTTCCCGCCACCGGCCGTGAGATCGCCGATTCCCTCGGCTGGGGGGAGTTCGACGAGCGCGATCTGTTCGACCCCGCCGTCAACCTCCACTTCGGCGCCCGCTACCTGGAAGACCAGCTCGCCCGGTTCGACGGCTTCTGGCCGGCCGTGCTGGCGGCCTACAACGGGGGACCCCACGTGGTGGCGCTGTGGTGGGACTTCCCCGAGCGGACCCAGGACCCCGAGCTGTGGGTGGAGCGGATCCCCTACCGGGAGACCCGCGACTACGTGAAGAAGATCGCGGCCCAGCGCGCCCGCTACCGGAGCCTGCATGCCCCTTCGGCCGCATCACGCTAGCGCGCGGGGGAGCGCCCGCCGCGGCGCGGCCGCCGGGGTCCTGACGGCCGCACTCGTCCTCGCCGCCCCCGCCCTCGGACAGTCCCCGCCGGAGGCGCCCCCGCTGGAGGGCGGCGTGGCACCCGACGAGATCGCCCACACGACGCTCGTCCACCCGCCCTACTCGCACACGCTGGGGATCCACCGCGCCCGGCCGATCCACCTGAAGCTCTTTCTCGCCGACCGGACCCGCTTCGCCGACCCGCAGGGCCTGGCGGCCGTCAAGTTCGACGCAGACGACGATCCGGGAGAGAAATCCGACGACTTCCGGTTGACTCTATTCGGAGTCAACTCGGGCCGCGGCGAGATCGTCTTCAACTCCACGATGCAGACGCTGGCGATCTACGGAGCCACGGGGAGTGGGGAGGGCCGTTTCCGCGCGCCCCATGGGATCGCCGCCACGGTCGACGGGCGGGTCTACGTGGCCGACACCGGCAACCGGCGGCTCGCCCGGCTTCGATGGGATCCGGTGGGCCGCGGCCTGACCTGGATCGGCGAGTGGCCCGTGGCGGAGCCCTTCGACGTGGCGCCCGACGCCCGCGGCCAGGTCTACGTCACGGACAGGGACGGCCACGCGGTCCGCCGCTTCTCCGACCCGTCGGTGGGCGGCGCGCCGTCGCCGGTGGAAGCCGAGCGGTGGCCGCTGCCCGACGACGTGAGCGATCCGCTCGGTCTGGCGGTCGGGGACAGCCTGGAGCGGTGGTACCGCCCGCGCCACTACCGGCTCTACCTGGTGGACCAGGGCGGCGCGCGGCTCCGGGCCTACGACGCCGGCGGCGCGGTCGTGGCGGAGACGAGCCCGGCCGCCGCGTACGGGGACCGGGGCCCCGCGCCGGGACGCTTCCTGTATGTGGAGCTCGACTACTTCGGGAACGTCTACGTCAGCGACCCCGAGGCCGGAGCGGTGATGAAGCTCGATCCCGACCTGGCGCCGCTGGCCGTCTTCGCCGGGTCCGGCAAGGCCGCGGAAGCGCTCGACGAGCCGCGCGGCGTGGCGATCTGGCGCCGGTTCGGACAGGTGTTCGTGGCCGAGCGCGAGGGGGCGCAGTACTTCTTCGTGGGAACCGACTTCGAGGTCGACGATCCGCTGACCGTGCGCGAGGACGGCGATGGCGGCGCGCTCGAGCTGTTCCTCACCGAGGCCGCCGAGGTGCGGATCGCCTTCCGGGACGCCGCCGGCGACACGCTGGCGGTCGCCGACACGGGCGCCTGGCCCGCCGGTCCGGTCACCGTCCGCTGGCCCGCCCGCCGGTGGCTCGAACCCCCCGACGAGGGTTGGCGGGAGCGCGCCGAGACGGTCCGGATCGAGGCCCGGCCGACCTATTCCAGCCGCCGGAAATTCAGTCGCGTCCGCGAAGTGGCGTTCGATCCCGGCGGGTCTTGACCCCCCCGGGTGGGTCGGCCTAGACTGCCGAGGTCCGCTGCACAGGCGACACTTTCCCAGGAGGAATCGCGCCTCATGTCGAAGGGCAAGGTCAAGTGGTTCAATGACGCGAAGGGCTACGGGTTCATCGAGCAGCCGACCGGCGAGGACGTGTTCGTGCACTTCACCGCCATCCAGACCGATGGCTTCAAGACGCTGGCCGAGGGGCAG
>DATLFF010000185.1:0-2853 GCA_035524915.1 Gemmatimonadota bacterium
CCGGCACCGCGTAGCGCTCCTCGTCCATCAGGTGCTCGTGGACCAGCTCGGCGGCGACCGGCTTGAAGGTGCCGATCCCGACGTGGAGGGTCACCCGGGCGGTCTCGATGCCGAGGGCCGCGAGCCGGGCGAGGAGCTCGGGCGTGAAGTGGAGCCCGGCGGTGGGGGCGGCGATGGCTCCCGGGCGCTCGGCGAAGATCGTCTGGTAGCGCTCCCGATCCTCGGGCAGGTCCGGGCGCTTGATGTAGGGCGGCAGCGGGACATGGCCGAGGCGCTCGAGGTGGGGCTCGACCGGCTCGGAGAAGCGTACGCGGTACCGGCCGTCGCCCTGCCGGGACAGGATCTCGGCCTCGAGCCCGCCCCCGAACCCGACGCGGGCGCCGGGGCGGGTCTTCCGGCCCGGGCGGGCCAGGACCTCCCACCGCTCACCGCCCGCAGCCGGCGACCGCCCGGGCTCCCGTTCGTCCCCGTCGGTTCGCTCCACCTTCTCCACCAGGAGGAGCTCCACCCGGGCGCCCTCGCCGCCGCCTGCTAGCAGCCGGTGGCCGAACAGGCGGGCCGGGATCACCCGGGTGTCGTTGACCACCAGGAGATCGTCGGGCCGGAGGAGCTCCGGCAGGTCGCGGATCCGCCGATGGCGCTCGGTCGAACCTTCGGGCGCGTCCAGCACCAGGAGCCGGCTCTCCCCGCGCGGGCCCGCCTCCTGGGCGATCCGGTCATCAGGCAGGTCGTAGTCGAAGTCGCGGACGAGCACGGCCGGGAGCCTACGCCACGCGGCGTAGGGTGCGGCTCGCCGCGCGCGTGGAACGGCAACCGCGGCGGAAAGCCCGCGCCAAGGACGCCCCATCCACTTCGTGAGGCGCCGGGGTCACTCCTCGTCGGGGGGGCCCGATTCCCCTTCGAGCCTGCGAGTTGCCTCGCGGGCCCGCTCCGCCTCCTGGTGTGCCTGCCATTGCAACCCGAGCTCCTTCGGCTGCCCGTACCCCGCCGGATAGAGGTACTTCCCGAGCTCCGCCCCGCGCTTCTCCACCTCAACCTGCGGGGCATGGTCCCGGACCCACGGGTCGTCGCGGACGGCCGTCAGCGTCCAGGACACCTTGAGCCCGGGTGGACCGCCGGCGATCTGGAAGCGGTTCCCGTGGAGCTCGCTGGCCACGTAGAGATTCGGGGCCGGGCCTCCGACGGGAGTGAGCTGGTAGCGAAAGTCGCGGTTGATCGCCGGCAACCATTGCGGCAGGACCACCCAGGCCTCGCCGGCGCCGTCTAGCACGACGTTGCCGTTGTAGAAGTTCAGCGTCTCGTCGCTCTCCAGGTTGAAGTGGAGGAGGTAGCGGCTCGCCGGATCGAGGGGATGGTCGATCTTGAAGGACTTGGTGCCCGTAACCGTAAGGTCACCCTGCACCGAGACGTCTCCCGCGAAGAAGCCTGCGAATCCCGACAGAGACTGACCGTAGACTCCGGTCCCGTCGTCCGCACGACCATAGACGCCGTAGGCGCCGGTCCCCTCCGCCAGTCCATATACCGCGCGACCGCCAGGACTCACGGTGTGACCGAACACCCCATACGTGGAGCCACTCTCCGACGTGGCCAGGCCGAAGACGCCGGTACCGGAGCTGGACTCCGTCCGAGCATAAACACCGTAGGTGTCGCCGCTGGCAGCGGTCGCGAGGCCGTAGACACCGCGGCCCTCTGTGGACGACGTCTGCCCGCGGACTCCGTAGTTGAGCCCACTCGTCGCGAAGGCGTGACCGAGGACTCCATGACCCTGCGTGGAGTTCGTCTCGCCGCGGACTCCGTAGTCGAAACCACTGTCTGCGAAGGCCTGGCCGAAGACTCCCTGGCCCTGGGAAGAGGCGGTCGCTCCATAGACCCCGGTGTTCACACCGGTGGTGGCACCGGCGAAGCCCGCGACGCCGCGACCGGAGGTCGAGTCGGTCCATCCGTCGATTGCGGACCCGAAACCGCTGGGGGCCGTGGCTACCCCGCGGACGGCGCGTCCACCGGTCTGGTCGGTCGTCACGACGAGCCCGTCGAGTGCGGTACCGCTCCAGCTCTCGGCGAAGTGATCGTGGTCGGAGCGGGCCAGCGTCGTGGCTGCTCCCGTGCCGCCGAAGTCGGCGGCGAGCGTCACGTCCCCACTGGTCCCGCCACCAGTCAGGCCGTCGCCGGCGAGGACCCCGGTGACGCCATCCGTCTCCGTCAAGACCGATACGCCGTCGACCCGCAGGGTCATCGAGCCGGCCCCGGGATTCGCGAGGTCGAAGAACAGGTCGGAGGCCGAGGACCGGCTGATCCCACCCTCGTGAACAAGGGCCGAGGGATCCCCCACCAGGGTCAGGTCCGGGCCCGCCGCCGTGTTCTCCGCGGCCACTCCCGCGCCGCCGGCAGAATCGGTGATGCCCACCACGCCATAGACCTCTCCCGTGGTGGTCCCCAAACGCCCGCGGATCGCCGCCACCGCCGAGACCACGGTGGCCGAGGCCGTCAGGCTCTTCTCCTCCCCGTCGACCCCGGTCCTCAGCGGACGCTCCGCATCGGCTCGTTCCGGCGTTCCGAGTCCTTCCACGACATCCTCATCAACAGCCGCCAGGTACCTCCGCAGGACCGCCAGCGCCTCCGCCACCGCCGTCGGCGACGGTAGAGCCGTGATCTCGAACAGCCTGCCCGCGGACCACGGAGTCGCCTGCCCTCCGGCCCGGTACCCGCGCACGAACCAGACGTAGCGCGCTCCCGGCGCCAGACACTCCCCCATGGACGGGGTCCACGAGGACGCGGCGCCCTCGAGCCTCTGGTGGATGACCGGCCGAGAGCCCCTCACCGCCTCCTCCGAACCCGGCACCTCGAAGACCGTCA
>DATLFF010000186.1:0-5128 GCA_035524915.1 Gemmatimonadota bacterium
ATCGACGCGCTGACGGTGAGGCCCACACGGAGCCCCAGGTAGGCGTTGGCCGCCCCGAACACGATCCCGACGAGCGCGCCGAAGGCGACCGCCCGCAGGGTGAACTCGGGGAGTTGCGTCGCGGGCGGTACGTACGGCTCGTACTCCGTCCATGGGACCTCTTCGTAGGCCTCGGGCGGGAGACCCTTTCCACGGCGCGTCGTGGCGACGGCTTCGTCCCTGGTGCGAACCTCTTCCGACATCGGGCCTCCCGGTCGGGGGGATCGAGCGGTGGACGCCGGCGGTCAGCCCCGCCGGCGCTCCAGGTGGTCGATCTGGATGAGGACGTCCTCGACGGGCGGAGGCGCCGCCTCCGGCCCGCCATGACGGTATCGAATCCGCCCCGCATAGTCCACGACGAGGAGCGCGGGGAGCCGGCGGGCGCCGAGCGCAAGAGCGGCCGCCGCGGGATCCTCCGGCACCAGCACGGGGAAGCTGCGCGGGGGCCCGGCCCTCGCGGGGTCGGCTCCGAGCCACACTCCGACCAGCGCGCCGCCGCGCGCGGCGAGGTCCCGGGCGAGCGGCTCGAGGGCGGCCGACCAGCCCTCGCACGCCGCGCAGCCCTCCCCCCAGACCGCCACCACCGTCGGCCGGCCGGCCAGCTCCGAGCTCGCCATCGGCGGGCCGGTGCGGCGGGGCCAGGAGAAGCGCGGCAGCGGCGTGGCGGTCGCCCCGGCCACCAGCATCTGGCGCCGCTCGTCCTCGATCCGCGCCCGCTCGCGGGCGCGCAGGGCGTCCAGGCCGCGCAACGAGCCCCGCCAACGCCGGTGGGCCGCCTCCAGCTCGGGGGTGGCCTCACCGCCGGCCCCGCGCTGCTCGGCCGCCAGCAGCGCCTCCGTCGCCGGGCCCCACCTGCCGCGCGCCGCGTACACCCGGCCCAGGTGCAGGAAGTGGCGGGCGAAGCCGCTCGTGACGCCGCGGTTGTGGATGCCGTCCACCGCCGAGACCAGCGCGGCTTCGGCCTGCCGCAGGTCGCCGCGGCGGAAGGCCGACCATCCCAGGGCGTCCAGGAGCCGCCCGCGATAGTGGCGGAAGAAGCCCCCCGGGTCGCGGTCCATCGGCAGGAGCGCGGGGTCCCCGTACTCCAACCGGCCGAGCCAGTTGCGAATCTCCAGCTCGAGGACCGGCAGGAGCACGACCGGCAGGGTGTCCGCACGGGCGGAGAAGGCCCGGGCCAGACTGTCCACGTCGATCTCGGGGGCGAACGCGGTGGCCGGGATCGGCTCGGCGGGGATCGTCCGGGCCGCCGGGCCCGGGGCCTCGACTGAGCGCTCCCCCGTCCACCCGCATCCGGCCATGAGCAGGACGGCCAGGACGCGCGCCCGGCGGCGGGGGCGCGGGAACGCCGCGAAGCGGCCGGCGCTTGTGCCCGGGCGCCCCACCGCGCACCTTGGCGCCCGCCGCAGGTGGAGACGGAGAGAGCGGAAGCGAAACGAAAGGAGGGCCATCGAGTGGGCCCCACGATAGCCGGCCCGATCGGGCCGAGGCAACGACGGCCGTGAGGCGCGCGGGATGCCTGATCGCGCTCGCCGCGCTGGGCGTGCTCGGCCTGGCCGTCCGGGGGTACCTGGCGCGCGACTACCGGCCCACCTTCAGTCGGATCGCGGGCGAACTGGTCATGGTGCGCGACGAGACCCAGGTCGGGGCGACCGAGTCCGGCGACTTGGTGATGGACTACACGCTCGTCTCCGACACCGGCTTCACGGTCCGGGTGCGGGTCCGCACGCCGTCCGACCTGGCGACCGGCGAGCGCCGGCCGGCCGTGCTCCTCGTCAACGGTCTGAGGACCGGGATCCGCGCCGCCGAGGTGCCCACGTCGACCGGCGGCGCCGTCATGGCGAGCGTGGCGTTTCCCTACGACGGTCCGACCCGGGACCTTTCGACGTGGCAGTGGATCCGCCACTTCGGTGAGATCCGCCGGGGGCTGATCGACACGCCGTCGGCGCTCCTGCTGGCGGCCCAGTACCTCTATTCACGACCCGACGTGGATCCCGACCGTGTGACCATAATTGGAGTCAGCCTGGGCGTACCGTTCGCGACCGCCGCCGCGGCGACCGACCACCGCCTGGCCGGCGCGGCGCTCATCCACGGCGGGGGCGATCTCCGCCGGCTGCTGCTGGCGGCGTACGGCGACGACCGGCCGGGGTACGTGGCGGAGCCCGCGGCGGCGATCCTGGCGGGCGTCCTGGCCCCGCTCGAGCCGGTCAAATACGTGGACGACATCGCGCCCCGGCCCGTCCTCGTGATCAGCGCCACCGGGGACGAGCGGATCCCGCGGGAGAGCGTGCTCGCGCTCTACGAGGCGGCCCGCCGGCCGAAAAAGATGGTGTGGGTGGAGTCAACCCACGTGGCCGCGTCCGAGCGGGAAATCATCGACGACCTGATGGGCCACGTTCTCGAATGGATGGGGGCGAACGGCCTCCGCTAGGGGGCCAGCGAATCCCGCTCCCCGGCCTCGTCCTGGATCCGCTCCCCCGCGCGCTCGATCGCCTCGCCGGTCCCCTCGAGCGCCTCCCCCACGCGGCCGCCGATCCGCCGCGCGCCCCGCTCGAGGCGGTCCTCGACCTCGCCGACCGGGATCTCGATGTCCAGCGTGTCCAGCTCGCCGGGCTCGCCGGGCTCTTCGCGCTCGCACGCCCCGGTCCCCAGGACGAGGACTACCAGGATCCACCGCACCGCTCGTCGCGCCATCACGCCCCTCCGGCTGAAGGTCTCCAACTGGAGCGAACGGTAGACCATCCGCGACCCGCCGGCCAGGCCGTCGATCCGGAGTGTCCGCTCCGGCGGGACGCACTCCTTACCGCGGGTCCGGCAACCGACTATGATGCGGGCCGAACCCTCGGCTCACAGGGGCCTGAATGGCGACCATGCGAACCCACGCGACACCCGCGCCGATGCCGCAGGAGCGCGGCGACCCATGATCCCGCGCAGACGCCGGCTCGTCCTCGCGGGCGCGGTGCTGTTCGTGCTGGTCGCGGGCGGCTCGCTCCTCGTCCAGCGCATCCCCGCGTCCGTCTCCGCCCCGCTCTTCGTCCTGGTCGTCGTGATCGAAGTGGTCATCGCGCCCATCCCGGGCGGCGCGATCGGTTACCTGGGCGCCGCGCGCTTCGGCTTCCCGCAGGCCTGGCCGCTGCTCTACATCGGCAACGTCATCGGCACGACGATCGTCTTCTTACTCGCCCGCAAGCTCGGCACGCCCATCTTCGAGGAGAACGTCTCTCCGAAGACCCGGCGGCGATACGACGACATCCTGGAGAACCACCCGCTGCTTCTCTGGGCCGTCTACACGGTGCCCGCCATCCCCGTGGACGTCCTCAGCGTCCTGGCGGGCCTTTCCCACATGCCCGCACGGCGCTTCTTCCTCATCGCCTTCAGCGGCTTCATCGTCTACACCGGGATCGTGGCGTACGTCGGCTCGTCCCTAGCGCGGTTCATCGGCATGACCCAGGCGATGTCGGCGATCGGCATGCTGTTCGTCATCGGGCTGGGTTGGTGGCTGTGGACCGCTCAGAAGCGGAAGCCGTGAGGCGCCGGGACCGCGTCCAGCCGCGGGCAGGCCGCCGGGCCTTGACGCGCGCGGTCCCCTTTGACCAGATTCCGATTCAACCCGGGGCGATGCACGACCTATCGCCTTTCCAGTAGTGCACCGGTTTCGAGCTTCACCCAGGACCTTGAGAGGGAGGTCTACACGATGCGGTTTCTCAAGCTGCTCCCCGTCTTCGCCGTTGCGATGGTACTCGGCCTGGCCGCTTGCGCTCAGGATGGGGCCGAGGAGGGCGAGGAGCTGACGCCCGCCGACACCGCGGCCATGGACATGGAAATGGAGATGGAAGAGCCCATGGTGGACGAGGCGGTGGACGACACCCTGATCACCGAGGGCGACACGATCGTCATGTAAGACCGGTCCCGATGGACCCTAGCAGGATCGCGCGGCCGCCCCGAACCGGGGCGGCCGTCGTGCTTTCAGTACCCGAACCGGGGGCGCCGTGACCGACATCGACACTCTGCTGCACGAGAGCCGCCGCTTCCCGCCGCCGCCCGAGTTCGCGCGCGCGGCGCACGTGGGCTCGATGGAGGAGTACCGGCGGCTCCACCGGGGGTCGCTGGAGGACCCCGAGGGGTTCTGGGGGCGGATGGCGTCCGCGCTCGACTGGGTGGAGCCGTGGGACCGGGTGCTGGAGTGGAATCCGCCGCACGCGAAGTGGTTCGCGGGCGGGCGGCTGAACGCCTCCGCCAACTGCCTCGACCGGCACCTGGCGGAGCGGGGCGACAAGGTCGCCCTCCACTGGATCGGCGAGCCGCCCGAGGAGCGCCGGACCCTCACCTACCGGGAGCTCCACGCGGCCGTCGCCCGCTTCGCGGGCGGGCTGAAGGCGCTGGGCCTCGAGACCGGCGACCGGGTGGCGGTCTACATGCCGCTCGTCCCCGAGCTGGCCATCGCGCTCCTCGCCTGCGCCCGGCTGGGCCTCGTCCACAGCGTGATCTTCGGCGGGTTCAGCGCCGAGGCCATCAAGGACCGGGTGAACGACGCCGGCGCCCGGGCCGTGATCACCGCCGACGGCGGCTGGCGGCGGGGGAAGCTGGTGCCGCTGAAGGCCAACGTGGACGCCGCCATGAGCGACTGCCCGACCGTCGAGCACGTGATCGTGCTGCGCCGCACCGGCACCGAGGTCGAGTGGGACGACGCCCGTGACCGGTGGTGGAACGACGTGGTGCGGGAGGCCGAAGGCCCGGCCGACCCGGTGGCCGTGGAGGCCGAGCACCCGCTCTACATCCTCTACACCTCCGGCACCACCGGGAAGCCCAAGGGGATCCTCCACACGACCGGCGGTTACCTGCTGGGGGCCGCTCTGACCACGAAATACGTATTCGACCTGAAGGACGACGACGTCTTCTGGTGCACGGCGGACATCGGCTGGGTGACCGGCCACTCCTACGTGGTGTACGGCCCGCTCGCCAACGGCGCCACGACGGTCATGTACGAGGGCGCGCCGAACTGGCCCGATCCGGGCCGCTTCTGGAGCATCATCGAGCGCCACGGGGTCACGATCCTCTACACGGCGCCGACGGCGATTCGCACGTTCATGCG
>DATLFF010000187.1:0-2867 GCA_035524915.1 Gemmatimonadota bacterium
CGGCCTCCGCCGCGGCGTAGAGGATTCGCTCGCGGAGTCCCGTGCTCTCCAGGCGTCCGTAGAGGTCCTGGAGGAATTCGAGAGTCCGCGGGTCCTCGGTCTCGGCCAGCCAGTAGATCGCCTTCTCCCGGAGATCCTCCGAGCGGCGCTCGTCGGCGGCGAAGCGCCGCAGGGCTTCGACGGAGGCCGAGCTCTCCTGCTCTGAGAGCGCGTAGAGGGCCCGCTCGAGGAGCTGCACGTCGGAGGCGTTGTTCAGGATCTCCATCAGCGCCTCGAACGCGCGCGGGGACTCGACCTCCGAGAGCCAGTGGACGGCCGCCACGCGCACCTCGGCGTCGGGATCGTTCCGCGCCACGTCCAGCAGGATGTCGGTGGCCCGCTCGGTGTCGGACTCGGCCACGATGAACACAGCGTGGCGGCGGAGCTGGAGCGAGCAGGCCCCACGAAGGGCCAGCACCTTCTCCAAGATCGGTACCGCGCGCTCGGGATCCATCTCCATGAGCGCGTTCAGCGCGGCTAGCCGGACGTCGTCGTCCTCCACGGGGCAGCCGGCGGCTCCCTCGGCGGTCCGGCCCACGCTCTCGGCCGCCTCGGCGTCGCCCCGGCGGGCCAGCGCGCCGCGGATCCGCACCATGAGCGCCTGGGCGTCGCCCCGGGTCGCCGCATCCGGGTAGCGTTCGGCCTGGAGGTTCAACGCGTGGACCGCCTCGTCCAGGGCGTCTTGGCCGCCGGCCCGGTAGAGCGAGAAGGCCTGCCAGTAGAGGGCGTCGGGCGCGTGCTCGGAGCCCGGCTCCTCGTCCACGATCCGGCGGAAGAGCCGGGCGGCCTCGCGGTAGTTGCCCCGCGAGAGCGCCTCCCGGGCGGTCTGGTAGAGCGTGTCGGCGGGGTCGTCCGCGAAGCGGATGTCGGGCGCGGACCCGAAGGTCTCGGCGACCGCCGCCTCCGGAGCGGGCGCCGCCTCCGGGCGGCTCGGTGCGACCCCGCCTCCCGCTGCGACGAGCGGCAGGACGAGCAGGGCCCAGCTCCAGGTCGGGTGCGTGGTCATCGTGGGTCTCCCATGCGGATGGATGGTATCGCCCTTCACGTGGTTCCGCCGCCGGCGGGGATCGCCCCGCGCAGGCGCGGCAGGAGCCCGCGGTCCTCGATCGTCCGTTCGATCATCTCGTCGTCCAGGGGATCGCCGCCGCCGGCCCGCTGGACGATCTGGGCCAGCACCAGCTCCAGGTCCCCGAGCAGCCGGCGCATGGCCGGGTCCTCGGCGGCGGGGGAGTCGAGCAGGAGCCGGGTGGAGGACAGTACGTCCCGCGCCCAGCGGGCGACCGCCGGGTCCATCCGGTCGCCGGTGCGGTACTCGACCAGGAGCGCCTCGGCCTGCCCCAGCATCTGGACCGAGGCCAGACGGTAGAGCTCGGGGGAGCGCCGGGCGGGCCCGGGCTCGTCGGTCGGGGGTTGCCGCTCCGGGCGCGCCGCGCGAGCCGGGGCCGGTCCGCGGGCCGGGGCACGATCCGCCGGAGCGGCCGCGAGCGCGGAGGGCTCGGCAGTCGTCCCGCGGGGGACGTCGGTGTCGCCGGAGAGGGTTTCCGGAACGGGCTCGGCGGCCGGCGCCGCCGTCCCGGGGCGCGCCGGTGCGGGCGCCGTCCGCTCGGCCACGACGGGCGTTCCGGCCCGTTCGGTCTCCTGCCGCGTGGAGAGCCGGCCCAGCGACACGCCGAGCGCCAGCACGGCGGCCGCGGCGAACGCGGTCGCCCACGCCTTCCGGCGGCGGGAGCCGCGGTCGATCGGGACGACGGCGGCGGTGTCGACGTCGGCGGGCCGCGCACCGCGCCGCTCCGCTTCGATCCGCGCCCAGATCGCTTCGCGCGGGGTCTCGGGGGGCGCGTGGTACGCGTCGGCGTTCCGGCGCACCAGCTCGCCGACCCGCTCCTCGTCCGTCCGGTCCCGTGCCTCGTCGGTCATCGCGTCATCCCAGCCATTCGGCCGCCCAGGGTTGGAGCGCGTTCCGGAGCCGGGCCCGGGCTCGCGAGAGCCGGGCCTTGGACGAGCCCTCGGCGATGCCGAGCGCGGCTCCGATCTCCTCGTGCGTGTATCCCTCCATGTCGTGCATCACCACCACCATGCGGTAGTCGTCCGAGAGCCCGTCGAGCGCCGTTTCGAGCCGGCCGCTGAGGTCGGGCTCCGGCCGCCGGTCGGCCGATCCGCGGCCCTCGGCCGCCTCCAGCGGCACCTCCCGCGCGTCCACCCGCTTCACCTTCCGCAGGCCGTTCAACACCACCCGCGTAGCGATCGCGTGGAGCCAGGTGCCCAGCGCCGATTCGCCGCGGAAGTCCGGGAGCGCGCCGAACGCCTTCACGAACGTCTCCTGGGCGAAGTCCTGCGCCAGGTCGTCGCGGCCGGTCATCCGGAACGCGAGACAGTAGACCCGCTCCACGTGGGCCTCGTAGATCTCCCGCTCCGCGGCCCGGTCCCCGTTCCGCGCCCGCTCGATGAGCTCCCCTTCGGTCACTCGCCTCCCGAATGGTCCTCGACGTCTCCATGCTCGACCCGTTGGACACGGGCCGCGCCGCGAGGGTTGCGTAGAGGGGGAAGCCTATATTGCGCCGGATGGACGGTCACGACCGGTGGATGGAGGCCGCGCTGGAGGAGGCGCGCCGGGCGGAAGCCCACGGAGAGGTCCCGGTGGGAGCGGTGGTGGTGGGGGAGGGCGAGATCCTGGGCCGCGCCGGCAACCGCACCCTCACGCTGCAGGACCCGACCGCCCACGCCGAGATCATTGCCATCCGCCAGGCCGCCGGGCGGTTGGGCTCCTGGCGGCTCGCCGGGTGCGATCTCTACGTCACGCTGGAGCCCTGCGCCATGTGCGCCGGGGC
>DATLFF010000188.1:0-2485 GCA_035524915.1 Gemmatimonadota bacterium
GCGCCTGGACGGCGGCCGGATCGGCGTGACCGGGGAGTCCTCCACCTCGCGGCGGCTGCTCGAGCTGCTGGCCCGGGCCTACTGGGAGATCGACGTGGAGTGGGTCCCCGAGGCGGAGTTCGGCCAGGACCCGACCCGGACGCTCGACGGCGTCCTCATGATCGGCGACCGGGCGCTGGAGATCATGGCCGATCCCGACCGTCGGGGCTGGGCGCGCGCGATCGACCTGGCGTCGGAATGGTGGGCCTGGCAGTGCCTGCCGTTCGTGTTCGCCGTCTGGGTGGTGCGATCGGGCGTGGCGCGGCGCGACCGCGCGCGCTTCAGCGGCTTCTTGGCCGGCGCGCTGGCGGTGGGCCTCGAGCACCTGGAGGACATCGCCGCGGAGCGGGCGGACGGCCTGGGCTCGGCCGAATCGCTCCACGACTACCTCCGCCACATCACCTACCGGCTGGGATCCGCCGAGCGGGACGGAATGCGCCGCTTCCGTGACCTGCTGGCCGACCACGACATCCTGGAGTACGAGGGGACGCGGGCGTGAAGCCGGCCGGCCGCGAACGGGTGACAAACCCGGCGGGACCCGCGAGACTTTGGGAATCGATGCGAGGCCTCCGATCCCTCCCGCTCGTTTTCGTCGCTCTCGCCACGGCGTGCGCGTCTTCGCCGTCGGGCCCCGACCCGATCCAAGGCCTGCCGCGCGAGCTCACGCCCCGGGAGGCCGAGGTCCTGCGGGCCTCCAACGGCTTCGGGTTCGATCTCTTCGGCACCCTGGCGGACGACACCCCGGACGACAACGTGTTCGTATCGCCGCTCAGCGCCTCGATGGCGCTCGGGATGACGGCGAACGGGGCGTCCGGCGGGACCTGGACGGCGATGGCCGGCGTGCTCGGCTTCGAAGAGATGACCGTCGAGGAGATGAACCGGGCGTACCGCGACCTGATCGATCTGCTGGTCGGCCTGGATCCCGCCGTTGAGACCCTGATCGCGAACGCGATCTGGCACCGCACGGGGTTCGACCTCCGGGGCCCCTTCGTGGAGGACGTCCGATCCCATTTCGACGCCGAGGTGGCGTCGCTCGACTTCACCAGCCCCGAGGCGCTCGGGGTGGTGAACGGCTGGGCATCCGCGAACACCCGGGGCCGGATCCCGAAGATCCTCGAGCGGATCGACCCGGCGTGGACACTGATCCTCATGAACGCGGTCTACTTCAAGGGACTCTGGACCGAGCCGTTCGATCCGGACAACACTCGGACCGGCGACTTCCGGCGGGCCGACGGCACGACCCGCAGCGTGCCCTTCATGAGCCAGATGGTGGAGAAGTTCCCGGGCGTGGCCACGGAGACGTACACCGCGGCCGAGCTGCCGTACGGCGGCGAGGCGTTCGCGATGGTCGTGGTCGTGCCGACCGAGGGACACACGCTGGAGGAGCTGGTGGCCGGCCTCGACGCCGCGGCCTGGGACGCCCTGGTCGCGGGCTTCGGCGAGCCGGCCTTCCACGTCGTGATGCCGCGGTTCGAGCTGGAGTACGAGGCGGACCTCGTGGACGTCCTCACCCGTCTCGGAATGGGGGTCGCGTTCACGGCGGGGGCCGACTTCTCGAACCTGTCCGAGCATCCCTTCTGGATCGACCTCGTCAAGCAGAAGACGTTCCTGAAGGTAGACGAGGAGGGGACCGAGGCCGCGGCCGTGACGGTGGTCGCCGGCCCCACGAGCATGCCGCCCACCGTGATCGCCGACCGACCGTTCCTGATCGCGATCCGCGAGCGGTTCTCGGGCGCGATCCTGTTCCTGGGCCAGGTGACCGACCCGGGGGCCTGAGGGCTCAGATCCCGAGCCGCTCCCGCATCCGCCGGCCGCCCTCCCGGAGCGCGGCCCAGGCGGTTTCCAGGTCGTCCGCCCCCAGCCACGACACCCCCGTCTCCTCACCGATCGCGCGGGCGACGTCCAGGTCGCCCCAGCCCTCCAGGAGCGGCTCGCCCGGCCCGCCGGCGGCCTCCACGGCCTCGCGAGACAGGTCCACCAGCTCCAGGTTCAGCCGTACCTGCTCGCGCCCCTCGTCCAGCGTCCTGCGGAGCGGCTCGTCCGGCGGGAGCTCGCCGTCCAGCCATTCGCGGACGTGGCCGAGGCGCCCGATCAGGCGGACCGCCTTCGCGGGGGGGACGATCCGCGGGATCCCGTCCACCGGGTCGCCCGTCAGGGCCTGCCAGTCGGCGGCGTACTCCGGCGTCACGCCGAGGATGGCCTCCACGTCCGAGTGGAGGACCTCGCCCCGGCGCCGGCCGCGCATCCGAACCCGGCTGGAGAGGAGCTGCATGAAGTCCTTGTCGTCCGAGCGGATCACGACGTCCGCGTCGTCCGCGAGGCGGTGGACGAGCGCGGCGATCGCCTCGTCGGCCTCGAGCCGCGGGGAGCGGTACTGGACCGCGCCGAGCGCGGTCAGCGCGCGGAGCAGGGTCTCGAAGTCCGCCCGGCCGGCCTCCTCCCAGAT
>DATLFF010000189.1:0-7814 GCA_035524915.1 Gemmatimonadota bacterium
CGACGACTTCTCCCCCCGCGCCCATCGCGACGCCGCGGATCTGCCCGCGGAGGCGATCGCGAGTCGGGAGCGGCTCGAGCGCGCGATGACGGCGGCCGGCTGGATCGGGCTCGAGAGCGAGTGGTGGCACTTCGATGCGCCGGGCTGGGAGGATCAGCCGCTCCGCGACGAGCCGCTCTAGCTCTTTACAACTTTATTTGTAGGACCCCGGCGCACCGCGTCCACCGCGGCATCGACCGAGTCCACCCACACGATCCCGTCGGATCCGCCGTCCAGGTACGGCGTCGCCTCGAGCGCCGCGATCACCCGCCGCCACGGCTCCTCCCACGCCACCACCGGCCGGGCCGGCAGGAGGCCCCGGCGCTGGTGCTCCCACGCGAGCGCCAGCTCGGCCATGGTGCCGTTCCCGCCCGGAAGCACCACGTAGGCGGCGGCCCGGCGGACGAGCTCAGCGATCCGCTCGAACAGGTCCGCCGCCTCGATCACCTCGGAGCACCACTCGTTGGCGCCGGAGCGGAAGGTGAACGCCGCGCAGGTGACCCCCACGGCCACGCCGCCCTCCGCCCGGGCCCCGGCCGCGGCCGCCTCCATGGTCCCGCCGTAGCCGCCGTTCAGCACGCCGAAGCCGGCGCGAGCGAGCGCGGCGCCGAGCTCGCGGGCGCGCGCCAGGTCCTCCGGCGCACCCGCGCTCGAGCCGTAGACGGCCACCAGGGGCGTTTCCATGGAGTGGATTCTAGGTGGTCTCGCGGGGCGGGGAAACCGCGGCGGCGGAAGCGGCCCGGGTGGGCCCGCCACCGGACCTCAGCGGACGAAGTAGAGGAGCTGCCCGCCCGCGATCGCGGCGATCCGCCGGTCGATGTAGTCGAAGCCCTGGCTCTCGGCCTCGATCTCGCTCGCCAGCATGCCGAGAACGATCGTCCTGAGCTGCTCGCGGAGCGCCCGCTGGCGCTCGAGCCGCACGCGATCGGCCTCGCTGGGCAGTCCCGGCCCGGCCACCATGGTGGCCGGCAGCGACTGGCGGAACGTGGCCACGCGGTCGCCGTGCTCGGAGGCGCGGTAGGCGACCAGCAGATCCTCGACCTCGCTCACGTACGACTCGAGCCGGGCGTCATTGGCGAGTCGCGCCTCGATGTCCGCGAGCAGCGCCGCGCGCTCCGCCGCGTCCACGCGGGGAGATACGTCGGGCTCGGCGAGCCGGAGCGAGAGGGCGCCCAGGCCGAAACCCACCGCCAGCACGGCGGCGATCCCGGCCACCCGTCGAGCCCGGGACCCGAACGCGCCGGCGATCGAGCGGGGGTCGGCGCCGTCGATCCGGCGGACCAGCTCCTCCTCGAAGCCATCCCAGACGTCGGCCGGGGGCTCGGGATCGGACATCCCGCGGGTCACCTCGAGCAGCTCGCGCACCGCGGCGCTCTCGGTCCGGCACGCGTCGCATGCCGCCAGGTGCTCGCCGAGCGCCGGCGACAGGGGCGCCGGCCCCGCGCTCGCAACGCGCTCCCAGAGCGCGTCCTGGACCGTGTTACAGTGCAGTGGACTCACGTCTCTCCGCCTCGCCCGCTTCCAGGTCGGCGTCGAGGATCTTCCTCAGCCGACGGATCGCGTGATAGCCGTTCGCCTTGACCGTTCCCTCGGCGCAGCCCAGCACGGCCGCCGTCTCCTTCACCGAGAGCTCTTCCCTGAAACGCAGCACGAACGTGGCCCGTTGCATCTCGGGCAGCTTCTCCACCGCCCGCCGGATCCGCCGCTCGAGCTGGCGCAGGGCCACGTCGTCCAGCGGCGACGGGGCCCCACTCTCGGCGTCCGGGTAGGCCGTGTCCTCGAGCGGCGACACGATCTCGTACCGGCGCTTCTCCCGCTTCTTCCAGCCCAGCGACTCGTTGACCGCGATCCGGTAGAGCCACGACCAGAAGGGGGCCCGGGGCTCCCACCGGTCGACGTTCTGCCACACCTTGACGAAGACGTGCTGGAGCACGTCGTGGGCGTCCTCGTAGTTGCCGACGAACCGGTACGCCACGCGCAGGAGATCGTCCCGGTAGAACCGGACGAGCTCGTCGAACGCCTGACGGTCTCCCGCCTGGGCCCGGCTCAGGGTTTCGGGTGCGATGTCGGCCACGCGCCTCCTGGGAGTCTGTACGCCAAATGCCGTCCGGGCCGGCGGGGTTTAGCCCGCCCGCCGGGCGCGCCGGCGGAGATTGAACCCCGTCACGAAGGTCAAATATACGCCCAGCAGGGCGGTGAGGACGATCTCCGAGTAGTAGTACACCGCCGCCAGGACGAGTGCCGCCCCGAGCAGCAGGAGGTGGGGGGCCGGGGGGTTCGTGAGCAGCCGCTTGGGGCTCGGGAACGGGATCCGGCTGAGCATCAGCCCCGCGAGCAGGAACAGCACGGCCGCCCACGCCGCGGCCAGGGCGGGCTCCTCGATCGGGGTCTTGAACAGGTGCACGACCACGGCCACGCAGCCGGCCGCGGTGGGAGTGGGCATCCCGATGAACGCGCCGTGCGGCAGGTCCTCCCGCGGGGGCTCGTCCGACATCACGTTGAACCGCGCCAGCCGCAGGGCGCAGGCGGCGAGGAGGGCGAACGCCGCGATCCAGGCCACCCGGCGGACGTGCGCGGCCGCCGCCCACTCCCAGCCCTCGAAGCCGCCGGCCCCCCAGGCGTACGCCAGCATCGCGGGCGCGATCCCGAACGTCACCACGTCGGCCAGGGAATCGAGCTGGACGCCCATCGGCGAGGAGCTCCGGATTAGCCGCGCCACGGCCCCGTCGAAGCCGTCCAGCAGGATCCCGGCGCCGATCGCCAGGGCCGCCCGATCGAGCTGCCCGGTCAGGATCGCGCTCACGGCGAAGAAGCCGGCGAAGAGGTTCCCCAGCGTGAAGAGGTGGGGCAGCAGGTGGATCCGGCGGCGGAACCGCTCGCCGCGCGGCCGCACCGGACGCAGACGTCGGCGGCGGGGCGGGCTCATACCGCCACGGCCGCCTTGTCGACGGCCTCCACGGTTCCGAACGGATCGAGATCGACCCCCTGCCGCACGAACACTTCGATCCGCTGACCCGGCCCCACCACCAGGCCGGCCCGCGCGATCACGGCATCGCGGCCGTCCACCACCAGGATCGGCACGACCTCGTCGGGCAGACCCAGCGCCTGGATCGGTCCGCGGGGCGCGTCCGGGCCCAGCTCGATCACCTTCAGCACCGCCTTCCCGTGACGCAGGTCGTAGTTCCATCGGGCCACGTCGATCCGCCGGCCGAAGGCGAGATGCCCGCCCATGTCCTCCACCAGCTCCTCGTGGGCTCCCTCTTCGAGCGCCACGAGCAAGGGGTAGACCGCCGGCACGTGGTACTCGTCGACGGCCAGTCGAGCGGCCAGGAAGTTGATCTCCTGGTTCGGCGTGACCCCGATGAGCGCCGCGGCGTCGGCCACGCCGGCCTCTTCGAGCGTCGAGCGGTCGACGGCGTTGCCCGTGACGGTCGCCAGGCCCCGTCGCCGGGCCAGGGACGTCCGGACCGAGTTGGAGTCCACGAGCACGGGTTCCCAGTCGTAGTGCAGGAGCCGGCTCCCGAGCGCGCGGGCGATCTCGTTCGCCCCTACGATCACCGCCCGGTGGCTGGACTCGGCATGGACCCCCAGGAGCCGGGAGATCGGATCGGCGGTCAGCCCCTGGACCAGCACGGTGATGGCGATCGTCAGAAACACGAGCGCCAGCAGCGCGTCACCATCGGCGGGCGTGAGGCCGGCCTCGACGAATTCCGGGGCCCCCTCGCCGATCTGGAGCGCGATGAAGGAGGCGAGCGAGATCGCCACCACGCCGCGCGGCGAGATCCACATGAGGAACAGCCGCTCGCGCCACGTCAGGGCGCTCCGCCACGTGGACAGCAGGATGCCAAGCGGTCGCACCACCAGCATGAGCACGGCCACGACGGCCACGCCCGACCAGCCGACCGAGGCCAGGGTCTCCAGGCGCAGGAACGCGGACAGCAGGATGAACAGGATGGAGATGAACAGGACGCTCAACTCGCTCTTGAACCGGCGGAGCTGGTGGTGTCGCGGGATCGACTCGCGGCCCACGGCCATGCCCGCCAGGACGACGGCGGCCAGTCCCGCTTCCCCGGCGATGGCGTCCGCCGCGGCGAACAGCGCGATCACCCAGGCCAGCACCACCAGGTTCTTGAGCTCCTCGGGGAAGAGGCGCCGGGCCCGCAGGAGGCGTCCCAGGAGCCAGCCGCCGGCCAGCCCCACGGCCGCCCCCGCCGCCATCCGCTTCGCGAACTCGAGAAGCCCCGTCCACACCGACGCATCGGCCGTCACGATGAGCTCGAGCACCACGACCGCCAGAATGGCCCCGACCGGGTCGATCAGGATCCCTTCCCCCCGAAGCACCGTGTCGACCCGGCGCTTGACGCGAACCCGGTCCAGGAGCGGCTGGATGACGGTGGGGCCGGTGACGCTGACGATGGCCCCGAACAGGAACGCCACCGACCAGGGCATCCCGACCAGGTAATGGGCGGTCACGCCGGCGCAGGCCACGGTCACGGCCACCCCGACCGTGACCAGATTCCGGACCGAGTTCCCCACCGCGGCCACGTCCACCAGCCGGAGCTGGAGCCCGCCCTCGAACAGGATCACCGCCACCGCGATCGTCACGATCGCCCGCAGGCCCGCCCCGAACTCCCGCGGATCCACGATCCCGAGGACGTCGGGACCCACGAGCACCCCGAAGATCAGGAGGAACACGATGCTGGGAAGCCGCACGCGGTCGGCGAGGACCTGGGCGAGAATTCCGACGGCGATGACGATCGCCGTCATCTCCACGAGCGAGGGTGTGCCCTCCGGCATAGGGGCGAAACTAAAGGTTGCGAGCCGCTGTCGCCGCCCGCGTCAGGGGATCCGGCCTCGCGCCCGCTCGGCCTCGAGCTCCCGCTCCCTCTCGGCCCGCTCGTCGGACTCGATCGACTGCGCCCGTCCGCGGGAGGTGTCGGGCATGATGGGATCCGCCCCTCGCAGGCCGAAGGGGTCGGCCTGCATCAGGCTGTCCGCGAACGAGGGAGCGCCCAGGCGGACCTGGATCCCGATCGCGTCGACGATCAAAGAGTCGCCCTCCAGGGCCAGACCCAGGTCCCGGTCCACCTTCACGGTGGTCTCGACGAGCTCCGTCGGGTTGTCCGGGTCGACGATGCGGAAGTGGTATTCGAACCCGTGGTAGAGGTACAGCACCTTGACCTCCCCGGGGGACAGTCGACCGGTGAAGGTCGTGGCGGCGCCGAGGTGCTGGTCGCCGGTCGGCTCGATCAGGAGCGTCCGCGCCTCGTCCGAGGTGTTGCGCACCTCCACAGTCCGCAGGTGGTAGGGGCTGCGGATGGTCGAGATCGGGGCGTTGCACGAAGCCGCTGCGACGAGGGCCGCCAGCGCGGCCAGCGCGGCCCGGGGGCTCGGTTGACGTTTCGGGGGATGCGGCCTAAGTTTATTGGCTGTCACGCGTTCAATCCTCATCCGGCGACCGCAACCGGGAGAAAGGAAGCCTCATGGCAGAGGTTCAGGTTCGGGACGGCGAGTCGCTCGAGAGCGCGCTGAAGCGATTCCGTCGCGAAGTCAAGAAGTCCAACATCTTCTCTGAGCTCAAGCGCAAGCGTCACTACGAGAAGCCCAGCGAACGCCGGCAGCGGAAGCTCCGCTCCCGCAACCGTCGCAATTGATCCGCCTAGTATGACGCACACCGAGTTCCACGTCAACGACAAGGTCGTTCACCCCCAGTACGGCGGGGGGTACGTCGCCGGTATCGAGTCGATCGAAGTGGGCGGCGAGGCGATCGAGTGCCTCAAGATCCGTTGCGTCTCGAGAGGGCGCAAGATCTTCGTCCCCAAGGGGAGCGTCGAGCTCTCCGCCATCCGGCCTCCCCTCAACAAGAAGCGCTACAGCGAGCTCAAGCGCGTCCTCACCGGCGAGCCGGAGCAGCTGAATCGCAATTTCAACCGGCGCATGAAGCAGGTGAAGACCAAGCTGGATTCAGGCGACCCGCTGCAGGTCGGGGAGATCGTTCGGGACATGTACCCCAAGTGGTCGGACAACTCCCTGTCGAGCTCGGACCAGCGGATCTTCGAGAAGAGCCGCGACCTCCTGGTGAGCGAGATCGCGCTGATCGAGAACGTCACCTACGAGGAAGCGACCGAGCACCTGGAGACCACGATGGCGAATGGAGCGGCCGCTCGGGGCTGAACCCCGTCAGAGCCAGTCCGGATCGGCCGCGTCGACGTCGTCCCGCTCGAGGAACGTCTCCACTTCTCCCCCTTCGGCTCCCACGATCCGGAGCCCCCACTTTCCGTCCGAGAGCCGCGACACGAAAACAACCCGGTCCCCGGCCGGGCTCCAGTCGGGCTGGCCGTCCTCGACCCCGTTGTCGGTGAGCACGGCGATCCCGCCGCCGGCCACCGTCGCCACCGCTATCTCGGCCGCGTTTCCCGCGCCCCGCTTGAACGCGATCCGGCTGCCGTCCGGGTGCCACGCCGGCTCCGCCTGGGCGCCCGGCTCGACCGACAAGGGCCGCGCCGCGCCGCCGTCGGGACCGACCAGCTGGATCCGCGGCACACCCCCCTGATCGGTAACGACCGCCAGAGTGCGGCCGTCGGGGGACCACGCCGGCTGGCGACCCGCCGTCACCACCCGCGGCTCCGTCCCCTCGGCATCGGCCACGACGACCTGGGAAGGGCCCCCCTGGACGCGCGTGTAGGCGAGGCGCGCCCCGTCGGGGCTCGGCGCGGGGTCGCGGTAGTCGGCGCCGTCGGCGCCCAGCACGCGGCGCTCGTCGGAGCCGTCGAAGGCCATGGACCAGATCTCGGAGCGGCCGCCGGTCTCGCGGGTGAAGTAGACGCGGAGCTCTCCGGCGTCGAAGACGGGCTGCCGGTCGACGCCCTCCTCCCCCGTCAGGCGGAGCTCGTTGCCGGAGCGGGCGACCACGAAGTAGATGTCGACGTCGGCGCCGAGGGAGTCGCTCGTCGACTTCGAGTAGAGGATCCGCACCGACGATGGGGGCTGGGCCGGCGGCTGGTAGAAGCAGGCCACGCCCGCCAGCGCCACCAGGAGGAGGAGCGCCGGGCGCCTCACAGGCGCGGCAGCGTGACGCCGCGCTGCGACTGATACTTCCCGCCGCGCTCGCGGTAGGAGACCTCGCACGGCTCGTCGGATTCGAAGAACAACACCTGCGCCAGCCCCTCGCGGGCGTAGATCTTGGCCGGCAGCGGCGTCGTGTTGGAGATCTCCAGCGTCACGTGTCCCTCCCATTCGGGCTCGAACGGCGTCACGTTTACAATGATTCCACAATTCTCGACGAAAACGCCGGAAGCGAGCGCGAAGTTGCCTGCCTCGGGGACGGTGAGGCAGAAAACGTCGTGCTCGCCGGGGAGAGAGCGGACGGATACGACCTTGTGGTTGCGTGCCGTCGCCGAGACAGGATGTGCGGTCGACGGCTGGTACACCGTCTCGCGGCCGTGGTGGACGTCGCGATAGAGCGGCATGAGGGACGTTCCCGGTGCGAGGTCCTCCGCGGCCGAGCGGTCCCCGTTCCGCAGGAGGAACCGGTGGTCGGGCGTCGAGCGGATCTGGCCGCCGTCGTCCAGCGTGACCTCGACGAGCGGATCGCGGCCCACGTACCGCGGCGCGTCGAGGAGCGCCACGACGATCCGGCCGTGGGGACCGACGGCGTAGCCGAAGAACGTCTCGCCCGCGTCGTGCCGCGTCGCCATCTCCTCGAGCGTGGGCGTCGATCCGTCCACCAGAGCGACCCGCGTGTCGGCGGAGAGGCAGCGGGCGTACGTCGACTT
>DATLFF010000190.1:0-14183 GCA_035524915.1 Gemmatimonadota bacterium
GCACCGCCCCCATCTCGATCGCGTCGCCGTCGGCGAGCTCGTGATGGGGGAAGGCAACCTCGTACTTCTCGCCCGCGTCGTAGGCGGAGAGATGGAGCGCCGCGCCCGTCCGCTCCGCCAGCTCGCGGGCGCCCGAGCAGAAGTCGGCATGGACGTGGGTCTCCAGGACGTGGGCGATCTCGATCCCCTCGTCCTCCGCCCAGCGGGTGTAGACGTCCACGTCCCGGCGGGGGTCCACGATGGCGGCGGTCCCGGCCCCCTCGCAGACGACCGCGTACGAATACTGGCTGAGCCCGGCGCCGTCCTCGAATCGCTCCAGCCGCATGGGACCAAGATTAGTCGTCGCGACGGACCCGCGCGAGAGACCGGCCCCGACGAGAAGAGGCCGGCCGTCAAGCGACGGCCGGCCCCCTTCAAGGCTCTTCGAGCTCGCGGGACTACCGCCAGTACGGCGTTCCCCCGTAGAACTCATAGACCTCCAGCTGCCACTCCGGCTGGGCCGTGTCCGGCCACTCGTCCTCGTCGAAGCCGGGCGCGTTCTCCAGCCGGTCCTTCAGGATGTCCAGGATCAGGCACTCGTTCTCGCCGTCGACCTGCAGCGACTCGAACGGGACGGCGAACAGCTTGCCGCCGAGCCCGAGGAAGCCGCCGAAGGACAGGACCGCGTAGCGGACGCGGCCCGTCTCCAGATCGATCATGAGGTCCTCGAGCTTGCCGAGATCCTCTCCGTGCCCGTTCACGACCTTGTCGCCGATCAGGGTGGAAGACGAGAGAACCGGGGGTGTGGTGGTGGCTCTGGCCATGGTGCCTCCTTCGATACGGATGTTCGCAGATCGGAATCGCGCGCCGGGCTCAGTCGCTCTTGGTGCGCCCTTCCTTGCTGCGCTGCTTGTTCACGGTGCGGGCCGCGATCTCCTCGGCCCGGTCGTTCGAGCGGCCCTGCTCCTTCTCCTTTCGGTTCTCGCGCGGCCACCGAATACCAGTGTGCCACGAACGCGCGGGAATCGCTGTCGCGTGTCGAACGAAAGATGACCACGGGCGCGGTCGAACGGGCTACTCGACCCGGCCGGTCTCCATGAACCGCCGGATGGGGGGGCCGAAGGCCTCCGGATGGATCAGGAAGGAGTCGTGCCCGGTGTCGAGGTCCAGCATGAGGAGCTCGGCCGTGTTCGCCGCAATCGAGAACGCGTCGGCCAGCTCGTGCACCTCGAACGGGGGAATCAACACGTCCGTGGTCACGCCGATCAGCAGCGTCCGGGCACGGATCCGCCGGACCCCCTCGACCAGCCCGCCGCGGTCCCGCCCCAGATCGTGCAGGTCCATCGCACGCGAGATGTAGATGTACGAGTTGGCGTCGTAGAAGCGGGGGTATTTGTCTCCCTGGTGCTCGAGATACGACTCGATCTCGAAGCGCCCGTCGAGCGAATAGAGATCGCCGTCCTTCCAGGCCCGGCCGAAGCGGCGCGACCACTCCAGGTCGGAACGGTAGGTGATCGTGCCGATCTCCCGGGCCAGGGCGAGGCCGGCCGCCGGTTGACCATGATCGTAGTAGGCGCCCTCCCGCCAGGCCGGGTCGAGCATCACCGCCCGGCGCTGGACGTGCCGGAGCGCGATCGCGAACGGGTGGGTCATCCCCGAGGCGCTGATCGCGATCGCGCGCTCGACCGTGTCGGGGAAGAGCGCGGCGTACTCGAGCGCGAGCATCCCGCCGAGCGAGGAGCCGAGGACGGCGTGCAGCCGCTCGGCGCCCAGGTGCTCGAGGAGCCCGCGCTGCAGCCGCATCATGTCGCGCAGGGTGACGACGGGGAACGTCAAGGCGTAGGGACGGCCGGTGGCGGGGTCCGCCGACGCCGGCCCGGTGGAGCCGTGGCAGCCGCCCAGCACGTTGCAGCAGACGACGAACCAGCGGTCGGTGTCCACCGCCTTGCCCGGTCCCACCATGTCCTCCCACCATCCCGGCGCGTCATCGGGGCCGTGCCGCGCGGCGTGGGCGGTGGGAGTGAGGCCGGTCGTGAGGAGGACCGCGTTCGGCGGGTCCGTGGAGAGCGTGCCCCAGGTCTCGTAGGCCGTCACCGGCGATTCGATCGACGCGCCCGACTCGAGCGCGAAGGGGCCGGGGTGGGTCCAGTGCTGGCGGTGGGGATCGGTCACGGCGGTGGGAGTCTAGCGCGGTCGCGCGGGGCGGAGCAAAGCCGTTATCATCGGGGACGTGAAGCCTGGGCCCACCTGGTCGTTGTCCGTGGTCGTCGCCGCGCTGGGTTGCGCGTCGGCGAACTCCGGGGGCGGGATCGCGGGTGGGGGAGTGGTGCCGGATCCCGCCATCCACGTACGCGAGCGCGTCGTTCACTCCGACGTGGAGGGCGCCACGGTCGAGGAGCTGGCGCGCGCGCTCGACCGGAGCGGCCCGCGGATCCCGGAGGGCCGCTTCCGCGGCCTGACGCGCTGGAACGTGAGCTGGCGCTACCGCTACACCCGTCGGGGCGGGGCGTGCGCGATCGTCGATGCCGACGTGCGGCTGGAGGTCACCACGACCCTGCCGCGCTGGCGGCGCGCCGCGGACGCCGGGCTCGAGCTGGAGCGGAAGTGGCGCGACTACCTCGCCGCCCTCGAAGGCCACGAGGCCGGGCACCGGAACTACGCGGTCCGGGCGGCGAACGAGATGCTCACCACCCTTCGGGATCTCCGGACCGCCTCCTGCGGCCACATCGAGGACGAGGCCAACGCCCGCGGGCGGTGGATCCTCGAGCGCTTCCGGGCGCTGAACCGCGAGTACGACCGGGAGACCCGCCACGGCCGGACGCAGGGCGCGACCTGGCCCCCGGCGGAGCGGGTCGAAGGGGGACCCTGACCCCGCGATCTCTCCGCATCGCACTCTGCCAGATCGATGTCACGGTCGGCGACCTCTCGGGGAACCTCGAGCGGATCCGCGCCGCGCTCGCCGGGCTGATCCCGCTGGAGCCGGACCTGGTGGCCTTCCCCGAGCTGGCGATCTCCGGCTACCCGCCCGAGGATCTGCTCCTCAAGCCCTCCTTCCTCGCCGACTGCCGCGCCGCGCTCGAGGACCTGGCGGCCGGCGTGGGCGAGGAGGTGGTCCTGGTGGGATTCCCCGAGCGGGACGCCGACGTCTACAACGCGGCGGCCGTCATCCGCCACGGGGAGGTCCGGCACGTCTACCGGAAGCGGTACCTGCCCAACTACGGCGTGTTCGACGAGAACCGCTACTTCCAGCGCGGCGACTCCATCCCCGTCTACCAGCTGGGCGACGTCACCTTCGCGGTCAACATCTGCGAGGACATCTGGTACCCGGGGGAGCCGCTGACCGCGCAGGCGGTCCTGGGCGACGCCGTTCTGGCGGTCAACCTGTCGGCCTCGCCGTACCACGCTGGCAAGGGACACGACCGCGAGCGGATGGTGGAGACCCGGGCCGAGGACAACGCGATCGCGATCGCCTACTGCAACCTGGTGGGCGGGCAGGACGAGCTCGTGTTCGACGGGCAGTCCCTGGTGGTGGACGAGGACGGTGGCCTCATCGCGCGCGCCCGCGCGTTCGCCGAGGACGCGCTGGTGGTGGACCTGCCGCTGGAGCGGGTGTTCCACGAGCGGCTCCACGACCCCCGCCGGCGGAAGGCGCGCGATCGGGGACGGGCCGCCGGGCTCGAGGTCGAGCGGGTGGACCTGGGGCCGGCGCGCCGGGTCGCGGAGCGGCCGCCGGTCGAGCCGGTCGTGGCGGAGCCGATCGAGCCCCGCGCGGCCGAGATCCTGGAGGCGATCACGCTGGGCCTCGGCGACTACCTCCGAAAGAACGGCTTCGCGGAGGCGTGCCTCGGGCTCTCGGGCGGGATCGACTCGGCGGTGGCCGCGGCGATCGCGGCGCGGGCGCTCGGCGCCGAGCGGGTCCACGGCTACTCGCTGCCGTCGCCGTACACGTCGGAGGAGAGCCGCCGGCTGGCGCGGGCGCTGGCGGAGAACCTCGGCATCCACTTCGGCGAGATCCCGATCGGAGAGGCGTTCGAGCTTTACCTGGAGATGCTCGCCCCCGTGTTCGGCGGCGCGGCCCGCGACACCACCGAGGAGAACCTCCAGGCGCGGATCCGGGGGAACCTCCTGATGGCGCTGTCCAACAAGTTCGGCTGGCTGGTGCTGGCGCCGGGGAACAAGAGCGAGCTGTCGGTGGGCTACGCCACGCTCTACGGCGACATGGTGGGCGGCTTCGCGGTGCTGAAGGACGTGACCAAGACCCAGGTCTACGCGGTCGCCGAGGAGGTGAACCGACAGTCCGGGCGCGAGGTGATCCCGTGCGGCACGATCGAGCGCCCGCCCACGGCGGAGCTCAAGCCCGATCAGACCGACCAGGACACGCTCCCGCCGTACGACGTGCTGGACCCGATCCTCGAGGCGTACGTGGAGCGGGACCTGGCCCCCTCCGACATCGTGGCGCTGGGTTACTCCGAGGAGCTGGTGCGATGGGTGGTGAGCGCGGTGGACCGCAGTGAGTACAAGCGGCGCCAGGCCCCGCCGGGCATCAAGATCACCACCCGCGCGTTCGGCAAGGACCGGCGGATGCCGATCACGAACCGCTACCGGTAGGCCCCACCCCCCGCCGTCCCCGAATCATGGCCACCAGGTGGTGCCGGTAGCGGAACCCCCAGATCGCGGTCAGTACCAGGTAGACGTAGGCCACCTCCATCCGCAGTCCGGGGATCGCCAGCTGGGTGGCGAAGGGGATGAACAGGAGCAGCGCCTGCCACCAGTTGAGCGTCCGGTCGGCCAGCATGACGACCGCGAAGATCGACTGCGCGGCAGTGAGGAAGATCTCGTGCTGCTGCTGGACGTCGAGCTCCAGCGCCGCGACCTGCCCGGCCGAGATCGAGTAGACGAGCGAGATCGTCCCGATCAACAGCGTCCACTGGTTCACCTTCGACGAGATCAGGGCCGACAGCGCCATCGTCGCGTGGCCCCGGATCGTCCACAGCGCGGCGATGATGAACTCCGGGGCCTCCGAAGCCAGCGGGGCGATCCACTGCACCAGCAGGAATTCATCGATCCCGAAGTGCTCGCCGGTCTGGATCAACGACTCGGCGAACGGCTCGGCCGAGACGAAGATGACAAGCCCCGAGAATACGAAAAGCGCCACGTTGGTCGCCACGCGCGGCCCCCGGCGGAGCTCGGCGATCAGCGCGGACGGACCTACCAGCTCGGGCTCCACGTGACCGAGCGAGGCGGTGCGCGCCAGGTACCAGCCGAAGAGCCCGACCAGGACCACCGTGTCGAGCCACCAGAATTTCCCCACCACGCTGATGGCGAACGCGTAGACCGTGGCCACGCCGAGGAATCGCACCGCGACCATGTCCGCGGCCACCAGGCGGATCCCGGTCTGCCGCCAGCGGATCCAGAAGAGCCACACGATCACCGGCCAGCCGAGTCCCACCAGCAGCCGGTTGGCGCCCGTCATGTTGGCCGCGGCGTAGTGGCCGTAGATCGGGTCCTCGGCGGCGCGCCAGGCGAAGTAGAGGTCGACCGCGTACTCGGGCAGGATCGCGATCAGCGCGAGGATGGCCAGGGCGAGCGCCTGGCTGATCTCCATCTGGGCCACCTCGGCGGCCCACGAGAGGAGGAAGGCGGCCCCCAGGATGCCCAGCCCGAAGACGACCGCCTCGACCGGCGCGGAGGCCTCGAGCCCCTGGGTCTTGAAGGCGAGAGTGGGAAGGGTGAGGAAGACGGCGCCGGCCAGCCAGGCGGCGCGCGCGAGGCGGGGGCGGGTTGGCGACTCAGGGGGGGCGACCCCGCTTCCCTCGATCACTCGGGGAGCCCCGGCTCGGGACCGTCCGGCTCGGGACCCACCGGCTCTGGCTCCGGCTCCGGACCCGCCGGCTCCGGCTCCGCGCCCGGCCGCCACGCCTCGATCGCCTCGGCCACGGCCTCGGGAGCGTCGGCGTGGGGCCAGCGCCCGGTGCCGGGGATCACCCGCTGCTCGAGATCCGGACGGACGGCCCGGTAGAGGTCGGGGGCCGACGGGTTCCGCCGCGCCTCCGCGCCCCAAAGGACCAGGGCGGGGGCGCCGAGTCGGGCCAGTGCGGGCCGGGGGTCCCACTCCAGGTCGCCCGCCCACAGCGACCACAGCGGCCAGTGGCTCCCCGGCTGGCGAGCGTAGCGGTGCCGGCGCTCGGCGCGCTCGTCCAGGTCGGCCGGCTCGACCGCCAGGTCGGCGCGCAGCGCGTGCCTGCGCCAGGCGGTGGCGGCGTGCAGGCCGTGCCAGAGCTCGCCGAACGGGGTGCGGAGCAGCTGGTAGGCGAGCGGCCGCAGCGTAGGGGACTCGATCGAGCCGGCGCTCTCGGGCTCGGGTGGCGCGAGCAGGACCACGCCGCTGGCCTGGTCGCCCAGCCGTACCGCGGCCTCCACCGCGTAGGCGGCCGAGAGCCCGCTGCCGACCAGCAGGGTGGGCCGGCCGATCGCGTGCCGGACGAGCTCGACCACGGCGTCGAAGAAGAGGTCGGGTCCGAAGCGCATCCGCGGGCGGCCCGAGCGGCCGAATCCCGGCAGGTCGGCGACGTGGGTGGTCCGGCGGCCCGCGAGCCGCCCTGCGAGGTCGGACATCTCCTCGCCCGACGCGCCGGTGTAGAGATCGTGGAGCAGCAGCGCGTCGGGGCCCGCGCCGCGGGCGGTCACGAAGATCTCGGCGTGTCGCCAGCCGTAGCGTGACGGGCGCCCGAGCGGGGGCGGCGGGAGCCCGGGGGCCGTAGCGCGAAGCGCCCGCGCCGTGGCCACCGCGCCGGCCGCGCCCGCGACCGCTCCTCCGAGGATTCTCCTGGCTCTGCCCATCGGGGCCTAACGGTAGGAGTCGGGCGGGCGAGCGGGCAAGCCGCCCGGGAGCGGCTCAGTCCGGCGTCTCGTCGAAGACGTGGATGGCGACGCTCCGGGCGTGTTTCTGGGCGAGGAAGATCTCGAACGAGTACGTGCCGGCGCGGGGAAGCTGGAAGTTGTTCATGTCGATGATGGTCTGGGCCGTCATCGGACGGCCGGGCCGCGCTCCCTGCAGCTGCAGCTGGCCGTTCACCTCGAACAGCTGCTTGCCGTCCTCGTCCACCAGCTTGATCTCGAGCGGGTGCGTCCCCTCCTCGCCCATGCGGGCCTCGACCCTGAGCACCAGCGCCAGGTGCGGGTGGGCGGCGGGGAAGCGGGCGGCGTGGATCGAGTTGAAGATGCCGAGGAGGTTGAGCTTGCCCTCGCGGCTCACGTTGGCCGCGTCGCAGCAGACGGCGAGGGTGACCTCCACCGCCGGCTCAGCCGGCCAGGATGTCGAGGTAGCGCGTCGGCGGCGCCGGGTTGAACGGGGGGTCGTAGCGGCGGGTGAACATCCGTTCGGCGAGCCGCGCCTGCTCCACGCTGAGGTCGCTCACCCAGTGGACGGCGGTAGCGCCGGCCGCGCGCACGTCGCCGGAGCGCAGGATCTCGAGGAGCCGGGCCCGGAGGTTGCGGGCGCTCCCGACCATGATGACGTCCTGGGGGGAACGGCCCGCGCCGGCGCCCAGCAGGAAGACCCCGGTGGTCCGGGGCACCTGGAGGAGCACGGCGAGACGGTTCCACGCGGTGCGGTGCAGGTCCTGATCCATACGAGTCTTCTCTACGTCGAGGTGGACGCCTCCGCTCTGGGCCGTGAAGGTTTGGGCGGGGCCGGGCCGGTCGACTCTATGCTCGACCCCGCCGCACGAGGCGGCTGAAGACATCCACCCCGCATAGTTCGTGCCATTTTCGGGTCCCGCCTCCTCTGGACGGGCTCCCGGGGACCGGCGGGGCTCAGCCCGCCGGCGCGATCGTCAACACTTGCTCCAGCCGCAGTGCTTGCAGGTCAGGCACGCGTTCTCGTGGGTGACCGGGCTGCCGCAGTCCGGGCACGAGGACATGGGCCGCGCGGGCATGGCGCCGGGGCCCTGGAACTCCTCGCTCTCGGCCGCCGCCTTCACCACCGCGTCCGCGGTGACGTGGCCGTTTCCATTGCCGTTGGCCAGACCGCGCCGCTCCAGGTAGCGCTCGAGCGCCCGGCCGATCGCGTCGGGCGCCGAGAGGATCAGCTCGCCGTTGTCCCACACCGGGTTCGGCCCGCCGATCCCCTTGAGCTGGTGGACGATCGTGTGCGGGTCGAGCCCCGAGCGGAGCGCCAGCGAGATCAGCCGGCACATCGCCTCCGACTGCGCCGCCGCCGAGCCGCCGGCCTTGCCGAGGGAGGCGAACACCTCGCAGAGTCCCTGGGCGTCCTCGTTGACGGTGACGAACAGCGAGCCGTCGCCGGTCCGGATCTTCTCCGTCATGCCGGAGGTGATCGCCGGCCGCGGGCGTGGCTTGAGACGAGCGGGGGGAGCGCCCGCGTCCCCCGAGACCGCGTCCGCGGTGGACGCCTCCGGCGGCAGCGCCGCCTGCGCGGGCTTCTCCCCCTTGTTCGTGACCAGGATCCCCTCGCGGCTCCCCTCGCGGTACACGGTGATCCCCTTGAGTCCCGACTTGTAGGCGGTAATGTAGATGTCGGCCACCGTCTCCACCGAGACGTCCGTGTCCAGGTTCACGGTCGAGCTGATCGATGAGTCCACCCAGCGCTGGATCACGCCCTGCATCCGCACCCGGAAGTAGGGGTCGATGTCGTGGGACGTGACCACGTGCTCGGGGAGCTCCTCGTCGTCGCCGAATAGCTCGCGGATCAGCGGGTGGTAGACCTTGTATTCGGTGAACGTCTCCCCGTCGTCCTGTTTGACCCGGCGATTGTAGGAGGTGCAGAAGATGGGCTCGACCCCGCTCGAGGACTGGGCCACGATCGAGCCGGTGCCGACCGGGGGGACGGTGAGGACGGTGGAGTTCCGAAGCCCGAACTGCCGGATCTGGTCCTGGAGCTCCACCGGAAGGTTCCGGATGAACTTGGACCGCGAGATCCCCTGCCACGAGTACAGCGGGAACGGCCCCTTCTCCCGCGCCAGGTCGATCGACGTCTGGTAGCCGGCGCGGCAGATCGTCTCCATCATACGGTCGACGATCTCGAGCGCCTCCTCGGTGTCGTACTTGACCCCCATCTTCAGCAGCGCGTCGGCGAGTCCCGTGATCCCGAGGCCGATCCGCCGGTCGGAGGCGACCGCCTCCTTGATCGAGTCGAGCGCGTGGTTCTCCATGTTGTACTCGACCACGTTATCGAGGAACCGGGTGGCCGTGCGGGCGACCTCGGCCAGCTCCTCGTAGTCGAACGCGCCGTCGGAGTCGACGAAGCGGGAGAGGTTGATGGAGCCGAGGTTGCAGGCGGTGTACGCGGCAAGCGGCTGCTCGGCGCAATCCCAAACAGTCAACCCGTTGGCCACATAAGTCTTTGTGACCAACTCGGTTAGGTCGTAAACCGTTTCCTCGCCATCGGGGACGAGAGCTTCGAAGCGCGCGAGGAAATTCTCCTTCCGTACCGGTCGATCCTGGTACTCCGAGAGCCGATTCAGCAGGGTCGACTCTTTCACCGATCCGAGAAAGCCGATCTCATTGAAGAAGGCCCCGATGTTCGGTCGGGTGATGACGAGCTCGTGGACCGCCTGACACTCGTACTCCTTCCCCTTGATCTCCTTCATGCGCCGGGGGTGCCGGTTCTGGTAGATGCGGGAGAAGATCCCGAAGTTCAGGAGCATCCGCTGGACGTCCTGGAGCAGTGGATACGAGATCGAAGTCAGACGGACGGTGACGCTGCTGGTCACGTGGCCGACCGTCGTCCCGTCCGCCGTGAACAGGCTCTGCAGCAGCCCGCGCTGGAACTCCTCCGAGGCGCGGAACGCCGCGAGTGGCAGCCGGTCCGTCTTGTTCTCGGCGGTCACGCCGTATTTCTCGGCGACGACCGTGCGGAGGCGGGTGGAGCTGACCGTCTGGAGGTTCCGCGTCGGGATGTTTACGACCCCGACGTGATAGCCCGACGTCGCCAGGTCCCGCTCCAGCATCTCGTTCACGTACCCCGCGAACTCGTCCGCAAGCTCCCGGTCGTCTCCCCAGAACCCGAGCACCGCGCCGTGCCCGGAGTCGCCGGTGATGTGACCGTCCCCGATCAGCCACCCGAGCACGCGCCCCTCCGCGGCGGTGCCCTCGGAGCCGAAGCCGCCCTTGTGGTCCATGACGTGGAGCCGGTCGCCATCTACCAGCTCCTGCGCCTCCACCCAGCCACGCTGGGTCAGGACCTTCTGATCCGCCGTGCAGCGGACCTTGAAGCCCTCCACCGTGGTCAGCCGGAAGACCGGCTTGTGCCCGGTCACGAACGGCACGGTGGCAGGCCCCCACTCGCCGGCCCCGAGGCGCGAGTCGAGCGCGACCGCGGTGGACAGCTCCTCCTCGATCATCTGCGCGATCGGGATCATCCCCTCCGCCGTGTACACAAGCGTGTCCCCCGTCACACACGGGTTGGTCGACACCAGCGGGTTCGCGTACTCCACGTTGTGGTACTCCCGCATCGTGTCCCAGAAGATGATCCCCGGCTCGGCGGAGGCGTGCGCGTTCTCGATGATCTTCGTCCACAGGTCGCGCGCCCGGACGGTCTTGAACGTCTCGCCGCCCCACCGCAGGTCGAAGTCGGTGTCGTCCATCACCGCCTGCATGAACTCGTGAGTGATCAGGCAGGAGATGTTGGCGTACTGCACCTTCCGCCGGCTCGAGTCGTTCTTGATCGTGATGAAGTCCTCGATGTCCGGGTGGTCCACCCGCATCGTCAGCATGAGGGCGCCCCGGCGGCCCGCCTGGCTGACGGTGTTGGTGGATTCGGAGAAGAGGTTCATGAAGGAGGTTGCGCCGGGGGAGCCGGCCACGGTGGCGTTCACCGGCGCGTTCTTCGGGCGCAGGACCGAGAGGTCGGTGCCCACGCCGCCGCCCGTGCGGTAGACCATCGCGCTCTCGGTGATGCAGTTGTAGATCCCCTCCAGCGAGTCCTCGACGATCGGGATCACGTAGCAGTTGGCGAGCGTGGGCTTGCGCTGGGCCTCGTCGCGCCCGGCCCCGTGCATCACGCGCCCGCCGGGCACGAACTTGAAGTCGAAGAGGATCGAGAAGAACTCCTCGTACCAGTAGTCGGCGTCCTCCTCCACGCTCGCCAGCGCCCGCGCCACTCGCTCCCAGAGCTCCAGCGGCCCCCGCTCCCCGGGCGCCAGGTACTTCTTGGTGAGGACGTCGGCCGCCAGGTCGTCGGGGTAGTAGGTCTCGGTGCGGCGGGCGCGGGCGAGGATCTCGGGGGCGTCGGGTTCGGGGAGGAAGGTCAGGTAGCGGGCCTCGGCATCGGAGCGGGCGGCGTCGGACATGGGCGGTCCCTTCCTGGGGGCAAAAGGCGGTGAAGCGTGGTACCGGTGAGGTCGGGAGAGGAGCTTGCCCGAGCGGGGGGTCACCGTACCAATGGACCGTGTCTGGTTCGTGGGACGAGGCAGCCCCATTGTAGGAAGGCCTCTTTCCCGTGTCAAGAGATCGGCCACAATATGTGGTATTCCGGTCATGATTGGGCCCTAGATATGGTGGATTCGCTGGGGAAATCCCTGGGGGCGGACTGTGGATGGACGGGGATGAATCGGCCTCTCCAGAGGGGTGGAAACGGTTGACAACCCGGGGATACGGGCGGTACCGTTAATGAGGCACGAACGGGTGGGCCTGGCGCCCGCCCGCGACGTTTTGATCGGCACCGGAGGATCGCGATGACCGAAGTGAAGGAAGCCCGGGCGGAGGAGATCTTCACCGCGACCCCCGCCGCGACCGCCAAGATCCGCGAGCTGCGCGATCGGGAGGGCCTCCATCACAAGGCCCTTCGCGTGCGCGTGGTCGGCGGCGGCTGTCACGGCTTCTCGTACGCGCTCGGATTCGACGAGGCGAAGGAGAACGACACCGTCCTGGAGATGGGCGGCGTCGACTTCGTCGTCGACCGATTCAGCACGCCGTACCTGATGGGTGCCCAGGTCGATTTCGTCGACGGCCTCAACGGAGCCGGCTTCAAGATCTCGAACCCGAACGCCAAGTCGACCTGCGGGTGCGGGGAGTCCTTCACCGCGTAGGTTCACACGCACGCGCCGGACGGCGCGTACCGCTGCACTGGGAAATCCGCTCCCTCTCCGCCTGTCGGGGAGGGAGCTTTTTCGTCCCCGGAGGGGAGGGAGCGTGACGGCCAGACGGCGGAGGACAGTGGCCGTGGCCGGAGGACTGGTGGCGGTGGCGGGCCTGGTGTGGGTGATGCTGCTTCCGATGCGCCAGGCCCCCTTCACGGTCGAGTCGCACGAGATGGTCCGGGGGGCGGAGGGACTGGGGATCGACGGGCGCCTGCGGAACCGCGGCGAAGCGGCCTCGATGGTTCTGGTGGAGGCCTACCTGTACGACGCCGAGAACCGCTACCTCGGCACCGCGCAGACGGCCCTCGCCGGCGTGCCGGACCGGGCCACGGTGGACTTCGTGATCCCGGTCGACGCCCGGCTGGCCGGGCGCGTCAGCCGCTATTCCCTCTACGCCGGGACGACCCCCAACCCGTTCGCCCCCGAGCCCCGGTAGGCGGTCGGCGCGAGCCGGCCCTTGCCATTCGTGGGCGATTGACTGCATGATGAACCCCCGGGACCGCCCGGAACTCCGATGACGCCGGCGCCCACCCTCCCGTACGACGGATGAATGTCCGTCACCGCCTCGCGGCGATCTGCTTCGCCGACATCGTCGACTACAGCCGGCTGAGCGCCACCGACCAGAAGGCGGCCATGCGCCTCGTGGCCGTTTTCGAGGAAGCCGTGGGCGAGTCGATCGGGCGCTACGGGGGCCGGGTGGTCAAGTTCCTCGGCGACGGAGTGCTGGCGGAGTTCCCGAGCGTCCAGGGCGCGATCGCCGCGGCGGACGCGCTCCAGCGGGGCTTCGGGGAGACCGCGGTGGCGGCGGGCTTCGCCGCCGCGGCCCTGCGGGTCGGGATCCACTCGGGCGAGATCGTGGAGCGCGGGGACGGGGACGTCTACGGCGACGGCGTGAACGTGGCCCAGCGGGTGCAGCAGTCGGCCGGACCGGGCGAGATCGTGGTGAGCGAAGACGCCTGGCGGCAGGGCCGGCAGCACGCGGAGATCGAGTTCGAGCCGCTCGGCGGGCGGGAGCTGAAGGGAGTCGGCCAGGTGGAGCTCTACCGCGTCCGGCTGGCGTCGGGCATCGAGCCGGAGTCGGAGGAACCGGAGGCGCACGGCGGCTGGGAGACCTTCGTCGGAGAGCTCAAGCGGCGGCACGTGTTCCGGGTGGCGGCGATCTACACGGTGGTCGCCTGGCTGGTGGTGCAGGTCGCGAACGCGACGTTCGGGCCCCTGGGCGTCCCGGCCTGGGTGCTGACGCTGGTGGTGGTGGTCGCACTGGTGGGGGCACCGGTCATGGTGGCTCTCGCCTGGGCGTTCGACTGGACGGCCGGGGGCATCCGGCGCACCCACCCCGGGGCGCTCCCGCCCAGCCGGGCCCAGCGCCTGGGCCGGCAGCTCGTCGCCACGGTGGCCGTCCTCGCCGCGGTGCCGGTGGGGTGGGTCGTGTTTCACGCCGGCACGGATCGCGGCATGCCCGCCGGGGGAGCGGCCGACGCCGCGGCGGTCGTGCTCGACCCGGCCCGCCTGGCGGTGCTCTACTTCGACGACCTGAGCGAGAACGGCGAGCTCGGGCACCTCGCAGAGGGGATCACCGAGGCCCTGATCGACGAGCTCGATCGGATCGACGTGCTGGAGATCGTCTCCCGCCACGGCGTCCGCGAGTTCCGGGAGGGAGGGGTCCCGCCCGACTCGATCGCGGCCCGGCTGGGAGCGGGGATGCTGATCGACGGGAGCGTGGGCCGCCGGGAAGGGAGTCTCCAGATCCAGGTCCGGCTGGTGGACGCTGCCGACCTCACCCAGATCGCCAGCTTCACCGAGGAGCGCCCGGAGGAGGAGGTCTTCTCGCTGGTGAACGATGTCGCGGCGGACGTCTCAGCCGTTCTCCGGCAGCGGCTGGGTCGAGAGATCCGATTCCGGGCCCGGAGCCGTTCGGCGGGAAGCGTGGAGGCCTGGGAGATCTTCCAGCGGGCCGACCGGCTGCGCGAGCAGGCGCTCAAGGCGAGCGGGGATCCACGGGTGGCGGCCTCCCTGCGGCACCAGGCGGACACGCTGCTGGCGCGGGCCCAGTGGTTGGATCCGGAATGGGCCGAACCGCCCCTCGGGCGGGTCGAGCTGGCC
>DATLFF010000191.1:0-3551 GCA_035524915.1 Gemmatimonadota bacterium
CTCGACCTCTACCCCCGCGGTCTTGAACGGCCGCGTGTCGAGGATGCCTTCGTGGCCCACAAGGCCTCCCGGCCCGGCGTAAAGGAGCGCGTAGTCGTCCTCGAGGCGCTTCACCAGGTAGTTCGCGTTGAGGATCGCCACACGGGTCGCCTCGGCGAGCCCGTCGGGGCCCATCATCCGGATGTAGGCCCACGAGATCGGCAGGATCGACGGGCTCCCCCACGGGGCCGCCGAGACGGTGCCGCACGGCTTCTCGATCCCGAGCGGCACCACCGGGTGGTCCGGCAGGTAGGGCGCCAGGTGGGCGGCCACGCAGATGGGACCCATCCCCGGGCCTCCACCGCCGTGCGGGATACAAAACGTTTTGTGAAGATTGAGGTGGCAGACGTCGCCGCCGTACTCGCCCGGGCGCGCGAGGCCGACCTGGGCGTTCAGATTGGCGCCGTCGATGTAGACCTGCCCGCCGTACTCGTGGACGATCTCGCAGATCTGGCGGATCCCCGGCTCGAACACACCGTGGGTCGAGGGATAGGTGATCATGATCGCCCCGAGCGTGTCGGCGTGGCGCTCGGCCTTCGCGCGGAGGTCCTCGACGTCGATATTGCCGCCCGCGTCGGTCTTCACGACCACGACCTCCATGCCCGCCATGACGGCGCTGGCGGGGTTGGTGCCGTGGGCCGACTGAGGGATCAGGCACGTGGTCCGGTGCGTCTCGCCATGGTCGGCGTGGTGCGCCCGGATCACGAGGAGCCCGGCCAGCTCCCCCTGCGAGCCCGCGTTCGGCTGGAGCGAGGTGGCGGCGAAGCCCGTGATCTCCGCCAGCCAGGCCTCCAGCTGTTCGAACAGCTCGGCGTAGCCGGCGGCCTGCTCGCGCGGCGCGAACGGGTGGATGCGGCCGAACTCCGGCCACGTCACCGGGATCATCTCGGTGGTGGCGTTCAGCTTCATGGTGCAGGAGCCGAGCGGGATCATCCCGTGGGCGAGCGAGAAGTCGCGGTTCTCCAGCCGCTTCAGGTAGCGCAGCATGGCGGTCTCGGAGCGGTGGGCGTGGAACACCGGGTGGGTCAGGTAGTCGATGGTGCGCGCCAGGTCGTCGGGGATCGCCGGCTCGGCCTCGAGCTCCGCCATTTCGGCGCGGGCGCCGAAGATCTCCAGCAGATCGGCCACGTCCGTAGCCGTCGTCGTCTCGTCGAGCGCGATCCCGATCCGGCCGGGGGCGATGACCCGCAGGTTGATCCACCGCTCGGCCGCCGCGGCGTGGACGGCCTCGGCGTCGGCTTCCGAGAGCTCCACCGCGATCGTGTCGAAGAAAGCGCCGTGGACCACCGTCCGGCCACCGCCGCGGAGCCCCTCGGCGAGGAGCGCGGCGAGGCCGTGCACCCGGCGGGCGATCCGCTCGATCCCGTCGGGCCCGTGCCACGCCGCGTACATCCCCGCCACCACGGCGAGCAGTACCTGGGCGGTGCAGACGTTCGAGGTCGCCTTCTCCTTCCGGATGTGCTGCTCGCGCGTCTGGAGCGCCATGCGGTAGGCGTCGTCGCCGGCGGCGTCGCGGGAGACCCCGATGATGCGGCCAGGGGTCTGCCGGACGTGCTCCCGCCGTGTCGCCATGAAGGCCGCGTGGGGCCCCCCGTAGCCGAGCGGCACGCCGAAGCGCTGGGAGTTCCCGACCGCGATGTCCGCCCCCCACTCGCCCGGCGGCGAGAGGAGCGCGAGCGCGAGCAGGTCGGTGGCCACCGTGACCAGGGCCCCGACCGCGTGCGCCCGCTCCACCATCGCGCTCCAGTCCTCCACCCGGCCCTCGGTGTCCGGATACTGGATCAGCACGCCGGCCACGTCGTCGCCGAGCTCGGTGTCGGCCGCGTCGCCGACCACCAGGTCCACGCCCTGGACCTCGGCGCGGGTCGCCACCACGGCGATCGTCTGCGGATGGCACCGCTCATCCATCACGTAGCGCGGCCGGTCGCCCTTCCGCGCGATCCGGACCGACATCGACATCGCCTCGGCCGCGGCGGTGGACTCGTCGAGGAGCGATGCGTTGGCGACCTCGAGGGCCGTCAGGTCCTCGACCGTCGTCTGGAAGACGAGGAGCGCCTCCAGGCGGCCCTGCGCGATCTCCGCCTGGTACGGCGTGTAGGCCGTATACCAGCCCGGGTTCTCGAGGATGTTCCGGAGGAGAACCGGCGGAGTGATCGTATCGGAATAGCCCATCCCGATGTAGGAGCGCCACACCTGGTTTTGCGCCGCCATCGCGCGGAGCTCGGCCAGGGCGGCGTCCTCGGTGGCGGCGGCCGGCAGGTCGAGCGCGCCGGTGGAGCGGATGGACTCGGGGACGACCGCGTCGGCCAGCGCCTCCAGGGAGTCGTAGCCGAGGGCGGCCAGCATCTCCCGCACGTCGTCCGGCCGCGGCCCGATGTGGCGGTCCGCGAAGCGGCCCCCGGCGGGGAGGTCCTCCAGGCGGAGCGGCACCGCGCTAGCCGACGTGGGCCGAGTAGGCGGCGGCGTCCATCAGGTCATCCAGCTGGGAGGGATCCGAGACCTCGATCTTCACCATCCAGCCCTCGCCGTAGGGGTCCCGGTTCACCGTTTCCGGTGCGTCCTCGAGCGCGGAGTTCGACTCCACGACCTTCCCCGACACCGGTGAGTAGAGCTCGGCCACGGCCTTGACCGCCTCGATCGTCCCGGCGCTCGCCTTGCGTTCGACCTCGGTCTCGGCGGCCGGGAGTGCCACGAACACGATGTCGCCCAGCTCGCCCTGGGCGTAGTCGGTGATCCCCACCGTCGCCACGCCGGAGGCCGCGTCGAACTTCACCCACTCGTGGTCCTCGCTGTAGCGCAGGTCGTCCGGGATGTTGGCCATGGATGGTCCTCCGTGCGGGAAGGGGGGCGGGGTGCCTGGAGCCCTCGGGCGGGCAGAGGTTACCCGCGGGTGGGGGGGTCGTCAACGCGGTCGGCGGGCGGCGAAACCGGTTCGAATCGGATCTCGAGCCGGGCGCCGCACGCCCGAGCCCAGCGGTCCATGTAGGAGGCCGTCGGGTTGGCGTCCCATCGCTCGGCCTGCGCCACCGCCTGCTGCGACACGCCGAGCCTCTCTCCGAGCTCGGCCTGGGTGAGATCGGCGGCTTCCCGCGCGAGGCGGAGGAGATATCCGGGCGGGTCGATCTCCCAGTATCCGAGCTGGCCCCACCTCCGCAGCGTCTCCCACTTGATGTAGTCCCGCCGCTTCTTCCCCCACGACTCCGGTGAGAGCCAGGGCAATGGCCGGCGGTTCTCGGGTGCTTTCAGCCGTCTCATGGTTTCGTTCTTCGAGGTCACAATTCATATATTGTACAACGAATCATCTAGTTGACAAGGCTTTGCTCTTCGGATATGGTCTACTAAGACCTTAGCAGGAGAGCCCGATGACCGATGTCGACTTCACCGATCGCGAGCTGGACGTGATGGCGGTCCTGTGGGAGCGCGGCCCTTCCACCGTGGCCGAGGTGCGGGAAGAGCTCAACGCCCGGCTGGCGGAGCCACTCGCCTACACGACCGTCCTGACGATCCTCCGG
>DATLFF010000192.1:0-3656 GCA_035524915.1 Gemmatimonadota bacterium
CCGTCGAGCGCGCGCACACCCGCGTCACCCCCGATCATGACCCAGGGCTGCCGCATCGCGTGGACGAGGTCGTCCTCGCTCATCGAGAAGTAGATCGCCGAGGTCCGGAGCGAGTCGGCGATGAGGAGGTCGATGGCGGCCGCCGCCGCCGGCTGCCCGCGCTCGGCCGCGATCGCGTCCAGCCGCATCCCCTCGTACCGCTCGTACTCCTCGACGAGAACGTCGGAGATCTGGATCCCGGAAGGCCCCCCGGCGCTCGTGCCGAGGGTCCAGTCCCCGGATTGGGTGCGGCCGGAGAGCTCGGCCTCGAGCGAGTCGCGGAGCGAGAGGTCCTGCAGCCGGGCCAGGGTGGCGTCGGCGCCGCCCTCGGTGATCCAGTCGGGCAGGATCTGGTCGAGGCCCGTCGACGACGCCACGTAGGGGTAGACGTTGGCCATCACATCGACGCCGCGCGTCCGCGCGGCCTTGATCCGTGCGACTGCCTGCTCCATCTTTCCCCAGTTCGACCTGCCCGACGCCTTCAGGTGGTGGATCAGGACCGGCGCGCCCGACCGCTCGCCGATCGCGATCGCTTCGTCGATCGCCTCGAGGAGCCGCGCTCCCTCGCTCCGCATGTGGGTCGCGTAGAAGCCCCCCGAGTCGGCCACCACCCGCGCGAGCTCCACGATCTCGGCGGTGGGGGAGTGGCGGCCGGGCGCGTAGATGAGCCCGCTCGAAAGACCGAAGGCTCCCTGCGCCAGCGCCCGCCCGAGCGCTTCCTTCATCGCTTCCATCTCGTCGGCCGTGGCCGGACGATCCTCCCACCCGACCCCGTGGACCCGGAGGGTCGAGAGTCCGACCCAGGTCCCGAGGTTGATCGCCGTCCCCTGCCGCTCGAGGCGCGCAAAGTAGCCGTCGAGATCCTCCCAGTCGATCTCGACGCCCCACGGCTGGATCTCGGGCCCGCGCTCCGCCTTCGTGGCTTCGCTTACCGGCGCCACGCTCGAAACCTCGCCGGTGATCTCGCTCGTCACGCCCTGGTAGATCTTCGAGATCGCGCGTCCGTCGGCGAGGAGCCGGAACTCTGAGTGGCCCAGCATGTCGATGAACCCGGGAGCCACGACGAGACCGGTGGCGTCGATCGTGTCGCGCGCGGCGCCGAGGTCGAGCCCGATCGCGGCGATCCGGTCACCCGCGATCGCGAGGTCCGCGCGGACCCCGGGCGCGCCCGTCCCGTCGACGATCGTGCCACCCCGGATCAGGAGGTCCAGGGGCGCTTGGGCCCGTGCGGGAGCGACGCTCAGGGCGATCCCGGCTGCCACCATGGCGGCCCGAAGGACAAGGGAGAAAGACACGACGCCCGATCCTCAGCCGCGCGGCTGGAAGCCAAGGCCGGCAAGCCGCTGCCGGACCTCGGCCACGCGCGGCGCGAGGGTGGGGTCCGCGTCCCGCCAGTGGGCGAGCGCGGTCTCGTACTGCTCCTTGGCCTGGTCGACGCGCCCCAGCCCCTCGTAGATCTTCCCGAGCTCGACGGCGGCGAACGGATCGTGGCGGAACGAGCGGTAGTAGGGGATCGCCTCCTCCGGGCGCCCGAGCTCCACGAGGAGGTCGGCGATCGTCCACCGCACGGTGCCGTTGATGCCGCTCGTCGGGCCCCACCCGGTCCCTCTCTTCTGACCCTCCACGAGCAGGGCGACCGCCCGCTCCCGCTCGCCGCGCTGCAGAGCGACATAACCCTCGATCGTCCGCAGCTCACCCTCGATGATGCCGGCCATCAGGCTGTCCCCCTCGGCCATGATGGTATCCCGGTACGCCGCCGCGATTTCCTGAAACGCTCGGACCCCGTCCGTCCGGCCGTCCTCGGCCGCCAGGGCGGCGGCGTAGAAGATGGTCGGGTACTCGTCGTTGGAGGTCGCGGCCTCGCGCAACCGGTCGCCATCGACGGGAAGGTCCAGCTGCCGCAGGACGAACAGGGTCGCGACCTCGAATCCGGGACCCGGAAATCCCCGCCCCGCGCGCAGGGCTTCGTGGAACGTCTCGATCTTCCCAGTCGACAGGGATGCCCGGTAGAGCGGAACCGCGTTCCCGCCGTTCTCGAGGGTCGCGCGGGCGCAGGCCAGCTGGAGATCGGTGAAGCGCGGACCCGCGAACAGACTGCAGAGCGGGATCTCGCGGGCCGACAGCGTATCGAGCGCGGCGAGCGCGGTGGATCGCTCGGACGGGGAGCCCCAGGCGAGCGTCGCCGCCAGGCGATAGCGCCGAGCTTCGCGCGTGTCGCCGACCAGCCGCTCGAACGTCGACAGGAGGTCCAGAGCCCGCGCGCTGTCGCCGCGATAGAACGCGTACTCGATCGCGTGCTGGTAGTGAGGGGCGAAGGTGGGGTCGAGCTCGATCGGGCGCTCGAGCGCCCGATCGGTCTCGGCCGGATCCACCAGCAGCTGCGCCTCGAAGTGCGCATAGTGCTCGGCGAGCAGGTAGAGGAGCTCCGGGTCGTCCGGGTACCGGCGTGCCGCCGCCTTGAGCGGCTCGAGCATCGTCATCGACCCCACGACGTAGGCCCGGTAGGCGAGGACGAGCACCGACTCGCGCTCGGGGAGACGGTCGGACCAGCGGGCCGCCTCGTGCGCCGCTTCCCACGGCCCGTCCGGAGGGCGGTCCTCGAAGGGAAGCCAGCCGATCGACTCCCCGATGCGCCGCCAGGCGAGGGCGAACGTCGAGTCCGCGTCGACCGCCTCCCGATAGGCCGAGAGCGCCCCTGTCCAGTCCGCCTTCCGGTACAGCACCTCTCCCTCCAGATACGCCTTGAGCGCGGGCAGGGAGGCGGTCGTGACGCGGGCCAGCTCGACCCGGGGGAGATCCCCGGCCTTCCCACCGAGGATCGTATGGAGCGCCTCGATCGAAAGGCGGTCGATGAGCATGTAGACCGAGTCCGGCGAGCCCTGGACCTGCGCCTGGCCGAGGCTCTTGCCGCCCGCCAGCTCGTAGATGTCGGCCGTGAGCCGGAGGTCGCGGCCCAGGGCGACGGCGGAGCCGACGAGCGCGTAACGGGCGCCGGTGCGGCGGGCGACCTCGAGCGAGGTGGCGAGGTCCGGCTCTTCACCCTCCCTGACGGCCTCGCGCCAGCGGGCGAGGAGCGTCCGGCTGTCGATCGCCCGCAGCCCCGCGGCGCCGTCCAGGTTCGACCCGATCAGGTCGACGGCCCCCTCCCGCCACACGTCGAGCCCCGCGCCCTGCACCGAGAACGGCAGCACGGCGATCCCGGGCGCGGCGTCGGCCAGCGCCTCGTCGGGCGCGAAGCTCCGTCCCCGGTCCTGGATCACGACGTAGAGCCCGGCGGCGCCGAAGAGGATCGCGAACGCGAAGGCGCCGCCGGCGATCGCCCGTCCCCAGGTCAGGTGCGGCAGCTCTCCCCGCGTCACGGCGCGCGCGATGCCCCGGAGGTCGACCTCGCGGGATCCCGGCAGCTCGCCCCGGGCACGGCGGAGGGTGGTCTGCGGGCGGGCCTGGACCCAGGCCGTGGCCGTGATCACGATCAGCCCGACGCCGAGGAGGAGAACCGCCACGCCGGGGATCCAGTCCGGCAGGTCGAGCGCGGAGCGCAGCAGGAGGGTCAGCAGGAAGACGGCGATGGCCACCGCGAGATAGATCCCCACGACGGGGGCGACCCGCGAGACGCG
>DATLFF010000193.1:0-4893 GCA_035524915.1 Gemmatimonadota bacterium
CGCTCATCGAGCACGCGGTGCCGCTCGTCTGGACGCGCGACCCGTTCGACCGGCTGCTCGCGGCCCACAGCGCGGCGCGCCGGGTCCACTTCTGCACGCTCGACCGGCGGATCCGCGCGTCCCACGCGCTGGTGGTGCCGGAGCTCGCGTTGTCCTGACGGGGCGACGAGCGCGGCGAGGGCGTGGTACCAGCCGGCGGTCGGTGATGACGTCGGGTGCCGATCTGCACGCCACGTCGTCCCCGCCGCCACCCGGATCCGAGACTTCGATCGAGGCCGCCCGTCGTCAGGGCCCGCTCAGCGGGTCCACCACTTCGAGGAACCGGAAACGGTGGAAGTCGGCGTCCCGCGTCTGGATCTGGCGGATGCCGTGCTCCCGCATGAGGACCGCCGTCGCCGCGTCGTGGATGATGTTGCCGGCCAGCGCCGGCAGCTCGGCGACGACCTCGCGCAGCACCGTCGCGTGGCGGTCCGTGGGCGTCAACACCGTCAGCCCGGGCGCGGCCAGCACGGCGTCCACGAAGCGCAGCGCCTCCGTCAACCGCCACGGCCGCCGGAGCACCCGCGGGTGCGTCGTCACGCGCAGGAACTCGTACACGATGCCCCACGTCAGGAACCACGCGGATGGCTGCAGCCTCCACGCCTCGAGCAGCTCGCGGCTGCGCTCGTGGAAGCGCGAGCCCCGGTCTGCGGCGTAGATCAGGATATTCGTGTCGACGACGAACACCTAGTCCTCGTCCATCGCCCCGTACAGCGCCTCGCGGTCGGCGACGTCCACCCGTTCGCCCCCGCTGTCGAAGGAGGGCAGCTCCGGCAATTCCCCGGGCGGCTCCGCCCGCCGCGATTCCAGGAACAGCCGCAGCGCCGCCTCCATCAGCTCCGACATCGTCCGCCCCTGCCGCGCGGCCTCGCGCCGCAGCCGCCGCATGACGGTGTCGTCGATGTTGAGCGTGGTCTTCATACGTACAACCATAGCGAGCGTATGGTTGTACGGCAAGCCGGCCGATCGGACACGGTCTCGGTGCGAGAACCAGCCGTTTTCAGGCCGCTTCGGGCCGCCCCAGCCCTTCCAGCAGGTCCCTGAAAACCACGGCCGCGTTCCAAGACGTGGTGACGTCGGCGGAGCTCCGTCGCCCCTTGTTCGTCAGCGCTCGCAGGGTCCGGCGGGGCCAGGCAGCCCGACGACTTGCCGCCGTTCTTCGACGCGGGAGCCGCCGTCGTTGGACGCTCAGGCGGCGGCGAGCAAGGGCGTGCCCGGCGCGCGCCCACGGCCCTGGATCAGGGCAGCTCGCCTCGGAGCCGCACCACCCCCGCCTTCTCCGCCGCCGCCGTGATCTCGACGCGCGCATCGGCCCCGATCTTCCGGACCACCCACTCGACCGTGGCCTCCCGGTCCCGCGCCGCTCGCGAGAGCGTGCTGGAGCCGGCGAGGTGGGGGAGCCGGCGTCGCCCTTCACCCTCCAGGACCTCACCGCCGCTCACCCGCAGCTCGGCGAACGGCGGCGCGACGATCTGGTCGCGGAGGGAGCCGTCGTCCTCACGCCGGCCGACGGCGCCGCGCTCGGTCAGGTTCGTGGGCAGGAACCCGCTGTTGCGGACGGTGACGGTGACGCGGTAGCGGTCGTCGCCGAGTGGCGTGATGGTGGGCGGCTCCGCCGTGAGGCGGGGCGCCCGCTCGAGCAGCCAGAGGATCCAGTGGACCTGCGCCCGGGTCTCGGCCTCGAGGTATTCGGCGGGCGGGTTCTGACCCCAGAAGAGGTCCCACCAGCCGCCGATCTCGACGCGGCCGAGGGTGGGGTGGTCGTACGGATGCCAGGGTGTGAAGTAGCGGCCGCCGAGGACCTCGTCGTTGAAGCGATGGCGCTCGGCCTCGTCGATCTCGCCGTCCTGGTCGTAGTCCGTGATCCAGGCGTCGGCGGGCGAGTATTCGGGCACCCAGCCGACCACGCCCTGGTCCTGGTAACCCCATTCGATGAGCGTGCCGTAGCGGTGTTCCGTGGGGTGCGTGGAGCTGGGCCGGACAGGTCTGCCGGTGGTGCGGGTGTACTCGTCGCCCAGGTGCTCGATGAGCGCCAGGTCCGCGGGGTCGAGCTTCGTCGGGTCCGACGCCGACGGCAGCCGGTAGACGAATCCGCCGGACGTGTGGCCGTGGACGATGCCGACGATGTTCGGGTGGGCGTTGATGAACCGGACGGTGGCGTACGTCTCGGGCTCCGACAGCGGGAAGTCGCCCGCGCCGGGCTGCAGGTACTCCGGCTCCCAGAAACGTGGGAAGTTGCGGTTCATGTCGATGCCGCCCACGCCGTCCTCGTTGATCCGGCCATCCCCGTCGTTATCGATGCCTTCGCGGATCAGACGCGCCTCCCGGCCGCCCGGCTCCCGCACGCGGATCCACGTGATGCGCCCGTCCCCGTCCAGGTCCTCGGGCGGGTCCTCGTCCGCCCGGCCGTCATGGTCCTCGTCCACCGGACGCACCGTGCTGCGGAGGCGCTGGTCCTCGTGCAGGGCCAGGTCCGCCCCGTCCGGGTTGAACTTCGGGCGGATGTAGAACGCGCTGCCATCCAGGAGCCGCGTGATGCGGGGGTCCCGGCCGTGGCTCTCGAGCAGGTAACCCAGCACGTACAGCGCGACGGCGGAGCCGGTCAGCTCCCGCGCGTGGAGTCCCCCGTCCAGGGACAGCGCCGGCTTCTCGGCGGCGGGCCCGGTGGCCTCGTTCGTGACCTCGATCACCAGGAGCTCGCGGCCCTCGTAGCTTTCGCCGATGGAGGAGAGCTCGGTCAGCTCCGGGAACGCGCGGGCGTAGCGGCGGAGGATCTCCCCGGTTTCGCGACTGTCGTAGTAGCGATTCCAGTCCACCGGCACGCGCGCGTCCGCGGGCATGCGGACGGGCGGCGGGTCCTGGGCGGCGGCCGGGCCAGCGGCCGCGAAGGCGAGCGCGAGCGCGAGGTGGCTCGGGGCGATGCGGACGGGTCGTGGGATTGTCGGCGTGCAGTGTTGAAAAAGCCCCGCGGTAGCACCAGGCCCGGCTCGCTCCGGGGCTTAGCCTGTGCCTCGTGTGGACAAGGCCCCTAGACGGCCGCGCGCCACCCGGCCGTGGGCGGTTCACCGCGCCGACGAGGCGCGCGCAGGTGCCCCGGTGCAGGAGCCGAGGCCTCGGTGTCGCGGCTCTGTCCCTCCACTTCGATTGGCAGCCGCAGGAGCGCCACCGCCTCGCCCGCAGGCACGGCCAGCTCGGAGACGGTACGACCACGGGCAGCTAACCCTTCCGTCCGGAAATTTTTTCCGTCTTCGTGACGCCGCATGACCTCCGTCGCCGACACTCGGGTTCTGTTCGCGGGAACTGTTGCGGACCCTTTCCGGCCGTGGCTCCAGAGTAAGGCACGCCCCCGGAGGGGTCCGCAGGACTTCTACCCCTCCGGCGACGTCCGACAGAAGACGCCCTCCCCGCCCGTTGTCTCTGTGGAGGGAGACACGACGGGAGGGAGCCACAATGGGAAGCGAAAACGTTCGGGCCGTAGCGCGTCGCGCCAGCGCCGCCGTCGCCATTCTCGTGGTCGTGGTCACGGCCGCGTGCCAGGACCCGATCCAGCCTTCCGACATCGCCGGCGACTACGTCCTCGTCTCCGTCGCGGGGGATCTGCTCCCTGCCGTGCTCATCGAGAACCAGTTCTGGCGGTTCCGCGTACACAGCCAGGAGCTGGTCCTGACCCCGGATGGGAAGGGGCGGCTTGCGACGATCGGCGAGGGCGGGCCCACGGACGGCGACAGCCCGCCGGAGGCATTCTCATGGCAGTCGCAGCTGCTCTACCGGGTCGATGATCGGCGCATCGTGGTCGAGTACGTCTGCCCGATGGACGCGACCTGCATGGCTCCGCCGCACCTGATCCTCCGGCGCACGCCCGGCGGGCTGGTGGGGGAGAGCCTGATGAACGAGCGAGACCCGCTCGAGTACCACCCCGGGCCGGTTCTGGAGGACGTACAGTCGGCGGCCGCGAGGTAGGCGGCATGATCGACACCAACGTCCACTTCCAGGACGTCGATCCGGCGCCGGAGGCCGCCGGCTAAGCCGGGGCCGGTCGCGGTGAGGCCGGTTGCGCGGCCGACCGCCGCTCCCGACACTCTCTCCTCGTACGCCTCAGCGCGCGACGACCCGGAGCGCGCCGCCCACTACGTCGAGCGCTTCGCTGAGCTGTGGAAGGACGCGGACCCGGAGCTCCAGCCGCGGGTCGCGGCCGCGCGGGTACGAGCGGCGGCGCTCCGACAGAGGGTCGGCCGGGATGATCGTCAGCGCGGGGCGCCTTCCGGACCGCCCAGCAGCGCGTTGAACACCAGCTTGAACGTGCCGTGGGTCTGGGCGCGGTGCTGCGGGCGGAACCCGATCAGCACCACCTTCCCCGCCCTGTGCCGCACCGCGACCATGGCCGCCTTCTCCGAGATCCGCTCCTCGCCCAGCAGCCACCCGCTCTCCAGGATGTCGTTCTGGTCGCTCCCCTCGCCGGCCTTCGGGAACGTCAGCACCCGGTCCACACGTTCGCTCCGGTCGTGCTGCACCACCTCGTAGGCCTGGTTGCCGCGGAGGACCATGGCCAGGGCGCGGTCGGGCATGCCCCAGGCGAGGGGGTGGGCGGTGTCGACGTCGACCCGGAGCGTGGAGCCGGGGGACCAGAACTCGGTGGAGGAGAGCCCGGCTACGACGTTCCGGACGGGGAGGCCGAACGCCTCGATGGGCAGGTCGCCGGCCTGGCCGAAGGTGACCAGCGTGCCGCCATTCTCCACGAACGCCTCGAGCGCGTCCACTCCCTCCTGGCCGAACCCGCTCCGGTACTGGGGCGGGACGCCCTCGACGGACCGGGACGCGCCGCCCGACCGCTCGTCGCCGGGCCCCCTCATCGTG
>DATLFF010000194.1:0-6943 GCA_035524915.1 Gemmatimonadota bacterium
CCCCCCACTCTCTTCCCCTTAGAGAGTAATTGGAGCGAAAAGGTTGCGACAGGGTGTCGCGGGGGACGCCGCCACCTGCGAATCAGGATGTCGAGATCAGGGAGTCAGCCGGGTGGGGGGCAATGCGCCGGGGCCCGGTGCTATGGTGCCTCCGGCTTCTGGGCGGTCATCATGACGGCCTTCACGCCGTAGGCCTCGGCGGAGTTCTGAGTCGAGGCCTTCCGGAAAGCAAAGTGCGGCACCACGGCCGAGCGAACCCGGTTGAACCCCGACTCCTCGAGAAGTCGGAACATGTCTCCCTCCAGGAGAGCACCTCCGATTCAGCTGGCCCAGAGCTTCGGGTCGTTCACGATCGACTGGGAGAGCTGCTTGCCACTCACAATGTCCGTGATGGAAATCCGTCCACCTGGCCCGAGCACGCGGAAGATCTCCTCGACGACGCGTCGCTTCTGAAACGAGAGATTGATCACGCCGTTCGAGATCACGACATCCACGGAGCCACTCGGAAGGGGAATGTCCTCCATCCGACCGGGGTGGCACTCCATGACAGATCCCGTCAGCGCGGCGTGGGCCTGAGCCTTGATGCACATGGCGGGGTTGAGGTCAACACCGATCACCTTACCGGTGGGACCCGTGCTCCACGACGCGATGATGGCATCCAGACCCGCACCGCTACCGAGGTCCAGAACCGTTTCTCCAGGCTGGATTGATGCCCTGAGATGAGGATTGCCTACGCCCGCAAACGATGCCACCGCGCCTTCCGGCGCACGGTCGAGCAGATCACGATCGTAGTCAAACCGTTCCGCGGCCTCTCTCCCGTGATAGAAGTGGAATTCCGCTTCCGGGTTGTCAGCCACTTCTTGATACATGCGCAGGATCTCATCCTTCAGGACACCCTCCAACGATGCCTGAGCGTCAACGGCGTCCGGCATTGTCCCCTCCGCGCTGATGTGAGGTCCCTCCGGGTCGACATAAAGCGATTTCAGATCACGTTTCCAGGCTGGCGAACCCGGCGTGCCGGGAACTCACCAGCTCACGATTCTTCGCAACCACACAGCCTCGAACTGCTCAGAGACGGTCGCGCCGGGTTTCTCCGGAGCGGCCGCAGGCCGCGGAGGCGCCAGCCGTGTTAGCCGCCGTGCGACATCAGGACGCCTGGCCCTCCCGTGGCAGGCTCTTCAGAAGACGGGACCGTAGGCCGACGACGGTGAGGCCGACGACTTCCTTTTCAGCCGCATCCATGCGAACCACCAACCCCTCACCGATATCCACGCCCAGAGCTTCCTGGGGTTCTCCAACTGAGAGGTAGAGGACGTCTCCCTCTTCGTCATAGTCCCAGTTGAGGTTCTGCTTCCTTTCGAGAATCTTCAGCGCTTCCATACGACTGACCTCGAGCTTGAGGGGCGACTCGTCAGACAAGCAGTCAGCACAAATCCATCCTCGTCCGATACTTCGCGGTAGGGGACCACGAGAAACTTGGTGGTAAGGGGTGTCTCCTCGTAGCGACGATCGCCAGGAACCCGCCGCTGTCGCCCTCCTGGATCAGATCAGGCTCCGCCACCGTTTCGAGGACCTGCTGGCGCATGGACCCCACCTCCGGGTGGTTATCGACGACGTGTTTCCAACGCTCATCGGTCAGCCGAATCGGAACTCCAGCATGCGATCGGACGATCTCCAAGGGCTCTCCTCCGCAAGGAATCTGGACCGATCATACACCTGTCCGAGCATGGCGCCTAACGTTTCCAGGCTGGCGACCCCGCCCACCAGAACCTCCCCAGGGGGCAATCGTCTTCGAACTCTCACCCGCTCCGACGGCTCCGCAATGTTCTTGGGCGGGGTTCTCCGGAGCGGCCGCAGGCCGCGGAGGCGCCAACCGTTTGTTATGCGCCGCGTCAGCCCCCAACCACTGGAATTGATTCCCCTGATTCCATCCACTTGGCTAGTTCTGACCCGGTCCGTCGGAGTAGAACTTCCTGCGGCCCGTAGGAGGGAGTCCTGAGAAATACACGTCCATCCAACGTGTCGGCCTTTCTGTGAAACCGATTCGGCGCGTCCTCTTTAGAACGACAATTTGTGGCTGCGCTGGGAACCCGTCCTCGAAATTCCAGACATACGCCAGGGCCGCCGTGTTGTCCCACTCTTTCCCGATGGATCACTTCATCGAAATCCGCGGTAGATTCCAAGAACCCCATACCGGCCCGGAGATCTGTATCCGTGGACACACCAATTTTCGAGAATGCCCACCCGGCGCGCTCCGCGTGTCCCTCGAGCCGTTCCAACAGAGCTCGGACAACCTCTTTAGTTCGCGGCTGAACACATGGCGCGCAATCGGTTGCCCCTATGTAGACGGCCAGCAACTCGGTAGTCTCTTCAGAAACGGGCCGATGCTCCTGCCCCTGCAGCTGACCACCTTCCAAAGTAGACATGGAGAGCACCACCGCCGATGCGGCGAAAACGCGCATTCCTCTGTTCATTTGAAACCTCCCAATTGGCGGACCGACGTGGCGCATAACTCCTTGTAACCGACGTTCCATTCGCAAAGCCGCGGGTTGGGTTCGGATTGGCGTCGCGTTCGTTTCGCCTGGCAAGCCTTGCGGTCGTCGACGACCACCCGGGCCGGTGGCGTTCCGGAGGGGGTTCGGGAGAAGCTGGCCGCCCTGGCGCGGGCCGGATCCGGAGGCCCGGTGGACGGGCTTTCGAACAATGTGAAGGCCGCCCGGCGGAGTGGGCAAGCGTTTCCAATGCCTGCGTCAGCGGGCCGGCCCGGTGGGCCCGCGGGGCCACGGGTTGCCCTGCGCCCGTGGCGCAACGATCATGACGGGCCGGCCGTCCTACTCCAGACACCCCGTTCACCAGAGCACCGAGACCATGCGACGCCGCCACTTGTCCTCCGCCGCCTTTCCCGCGCTCCTCCTCGCCGCCCTCACGCTCCTCGCCGGGTGCGCCGGCGCCCAGGCGCGGCCGGCCTCGCCGGGGCCGGGGGACGGGGGTGACCGGGCCGCCCGGCCGACCGGGCCGAAGCCGTACGCGGAGGTGATCCGGGGCACGACCCCCGACAGCGGCGTGTTCACCGTGCATCAGTCGGACGAGAAGCTGCTGTTCGAGATCCCGGACTCGCTGTTGGGACGGGAGATGCTGGTGATCACGCGGATCGCGCGGGTGCCGGGCGAGATCGCGGGGTTCGTGGTGAGCGGACACAAGGTTCACGAGCAGGTGTGGACGTGGGAGCGGGAAGGGAAGCGGGTGCTGCTGCGGAAGCAGTCGTATCAGCAGGTGGCGGCCGACACGACGCCCATCGCGACGAGCGTGGTGAACAACAACTTCCCGCCGGTGGTGGCGGCGTTCGGGGTGGAGGCGGAGGCGCCGGGCGGGGGCGTGGTGGTGGACGTGACGAAGTTCTACGCGGAGGACACGCCGGCGATCAGCCCGCTGTCGGCGGCGCAGCGGCGGGACTGGCAGGTGCGGCGGCTGGACCCGGCACGGAGCTTCATCGTGTTCGCGCGGTCGTTCCCGGAGAACGTGGACGTGCGGAACACGGTGACGTACGAGGCGGGGAGCCCGCCGGGGCGGAACAACACGGGGACGATCTCGCTGGAGATGCACCACACGATGGTGGTGCTGCCGGCGGTGCCCATGCGGCCGCGGCTGGCGGACGCGCGGGTGGGGTACTTCAGCGTGAGCCGGGTGAACTTCGGGCTGCCGGAGCAGAAGGCGGCGGAGGAGACGTTCATCCGGCGGTGGCGGCTGGAGCCGAAGGACCCGGCGGCGTACCACCGGGGCGAGCTGGTGGAGCCGGTGAAGCCCATCGCGTACTACCTGGACCCGGCGACGCCCACGGAATGGCGGCCGTGCGTGCGGCAGGGGGTGCTGGACTGGAATACGGCGTTCGAGACGGCGGGGTTCCGGAACGCGGTGCTGGCGCTGGACGCGCCGTCGCCGGCGGAGGACCCGGACTGGGACCAGGGCGACGTGCGGTACAGCGTGGTGCGGTGGGCGGCGAGCCTGGTGCGGAACGCCATGGGCCCGAGCGTGAGCGACCCGCGGTCGGGTGAGATCATCGAGAGCGACATCGTGTGGTACCACAACCACATGCGGTCGTACCGGAACCGGCTGATGCTGGAGACGGGGGCGTCGAACCCGGGGGCGCGGGACCTGCCCATCGAGCGGGAGCAGATGTGCGAGGCGATGCGGCAGGTGATCGCGCACGAGGTGGGTCACGCGCTGGGTCTGCCGCACAACATGATCGCCAGCTCGTCGTATCCGGTGGAGCGGCTGCGGGACCCGGCGTTCGCGGCCAGCATGGGCGTGTCGGCCAGCGTGATGGACTACGCGCGGCAGAACTACATCGCGCAGCCCGGTGACGGCCTTTCGGGCGACGACTTCATCCGCCAGATCGGGCCCTACGACCACCATTCCATCAACTGGGGCTACCGGGTGATCCCGGACGCGCCGACGCCGGAGGCGGAGAAGACGGTGCTGAACCGGTGGATCGTGGAGAAGGCGCACGACCCGATGTACCGGTTCGGCGGCGGGCCGTACGACCCGCGGGCACAGACGGAGGACCTGGGCGACGACCCGGTCGCCGCCAGCACCTATGGCGTCGCGAACCTGCGGCGGGTGACGCCCAACCTGATCTCCTGGACGACGGACCCGGGGCGTGACTACGGCGACCTGGAGGAGCTGTACGGCGAGCTGCTCGGGCAGTGGTCGCGCTACATGGGGCACGTGGTGACCATGGTGGGCGGGATCTACGAGGACGCGAAGACGGCGGAACAGCCGGGCGGGCAGTACGACGGCGTGTCGCGCACCGACCAGAAGCGGGCGCTGGACTTCCTGGCCGCGCACGTGTTCGACGCGCCCACGTGGCTGAACGACACGGCCATCCTGGAGCGGGTGGGGGGGAACGCGTTCGACCGGCTGGCGGGGCTGCAGGCGCGGGTGCTGGGCGGGCTGCTGGACGCCCGTCGCCTGGCGCGGCTGGCGGAGCTGGAGGTCACGGACCCGGCGGACGCGTACCCGCTGGCGGAGTACCTGGGCGACCTGCGCCGGGCGGTGTGGGGGACCAGCCTGCCCGCGACCGCCATCGACCCGTACCGCAGGGCGCTCCAGCGGACGTACGTGGAGGAGCTGAAGTCGCTGATGACGGAGGAGCCCGGCTCGAACCCGTTCCAGGGGCAGGCGCCGAACATCGGCCGGTCGGACATCCGGCCGCTGGCGCGGGCGCAGCTGCGGTCGATCCAGGCGGACGCCCGGACGGCGGCGGGGCGGACCGGGGAGGCGGTGGCCCGTGCGCACCTGCTGGACATCGTCGACCGGATCGCGGCCATCCTGGAGCCGAACGGGTAACGGGAGATCCCGCCATGGTCAAGCTCCTCCCCGCGCTCGTCGCGCTCCTCGTCGCCTGCGGGTCCGCGCGGGTCTCCGCCCCGGACGCGCCCCCCGCGCCATCCCCGGACGCCGCCGTCCCGGACGCGTTCCTGGAGGACCTGGAGCGGCGGACGTTCGACTGGTTCTGGGAGACGACGAACCCGGCGAACGGGCTGGTGCCGGACCGATGGCCGTCGAACCCGTTCTCGAGCATCGCGGCGGTCGGGTTCGGGCTGACGGCATACGGGGTGGGCGCGGAGCGGGGGTACGTGACGCGGGCGGCGGCCCGGGACCGGGTGCTGGCGACGCTGCGTCACTTCTGGCGGGCGCCGCAGGGGCCGGCGGCGTCGGGTGTGATCGGGGACCGGGGGTTCTTCTACCATTTCCTGGACAACGGCACGGGTCTGCGCTACGGGACCACGGAGCTGTCGACGATCGACACGGCGCTGCTGATGGCGGGCGTGCTGTTCACGCAGTCGTATTTCGACGGTACGGACGCGGCGGAGGCCGAGATCCGGGCGCTGGCGGACTCGCTGTACCGGCGGATCGAGTGGCCGTACTTCGACCGGGACGAGGCCGGGATCACGATGGCGTGGCGGCCGGAGCCCGGGCGGCTGTTCGGTCCCGGGAAGTGGCGCGGGTACAACGAGAGCATCATCCTGCACGTGCTGGGGCTCGGCTCGCCGACCCACCCGCTCGATGTCGAGGTCTGGGACCGGTACACGAGCACGTACGAGTGGGGGGATTTCTACGGGTACGAGCACCTCAACTTCGCGCCCCTGTTCGGGCACCAGTACTCGCACGTCTGGATCGACTTCCGCGGCATCCAGGACCGGTACATGCGGGCGCGGGGGATCGACTATTTCGAGAACTCGCGGCGCGCCACGCTGGCGCAGCGCGCGTACGCGGTGGACAATCCGGACGGCTGGGCGGCGTACGGCCCGGACGTGTGGGGGCTCACCGCGTCGGATGGGCCGGGCCCGGTCGAGGCCGTGATCGGCGGGGTGGAGCGGGTGTTCCGCTCCTACTGGGCGCGGGGCGCGGCGGCGGGCGACATCCGGGATGACGGCACCATCGTGCCGACGGCGGCGGGCGGGTCGGTGCCGTTCGCGCCCGGAGCGACCATCCGCGCGCTGATGGAGATGCGGGCGCGCTGGGGGGAGCATCTGTACGGCCGCTACGGCTTCCTGGACGCCTTCAACCCCACGCTGGCCATTCCGGTGGAGACGCGCCGGGGTGCGGTGGTCCCCGGCGTGGGCTGGTTCGACGACGACTACCTCGGCATCGACCAGGGTCCCATCGTGCTGATGATCGAGAACCACCGCAGCGGGCTGATCTGGGAGACCATGCGCGAGAACCCGCACATCGTGCGCGGCCTCTGCCGGGCGGGGTTCGCCGCCGGCTGGCTCGAAGGGAGGTGCCCGTGATACGACGACCCGGCCGGCCGGCGACCCTCGCGGCGCTCGCCCTCGCGGCGGCCTGCGCCACCCCGCCGCCCGCGACGCAACCCGCCGTCGCGCCGATCCTCCCTCCACCCGGTCAGGCGGCGGTCGCCCCGCCGGTGTCCCCGGCGGAC
>DATLFF010000195.1:0-3782 GCA_035524915.1 Gemmatimonadota bacterium
CCTTGCGGAAGGGGTACTTCTGCCCGGCGTCGCAGAGCGACGTCTCGGTGTTCGGGAACCTGCTCTTCGTCTCGGGCGAAGGGCTTTCGGGCCGGATCGACTGCGGCGGCGAGGGCGTGCAGGACACGGTCAGCACCGACCGCCTGCGGGGCCTCCGGATCTTCGACATCAGCGACTTCGACAACCCGGTGAACGTGGGCAACGTGCAGACCTGCCGCGGCTCCCACACGCACACGGTCGTGGTCGATCCGGACGACGACGAGAACGTGTACGTCTACATCTCGGGCTCGGCCGGCGTCCGCTCTCCGAGCGAGCTGCCGGGCTGCTCGGCCGAGATGCCCGAGGACGACCCGAACTCGGCGCTCTTCCGGATCGAGGTCATCAAGGTCCCGCTCGCCGACCCGGCCAGCGCGGCCATCGTCTCTTCGCCGCGGATCTTCCAGGACCTCGAGGCCCCGCCGACCCATGGTGAGTCGGAGGCGGACCGGGTCGAGCGCGAGCAGGCGGTGGCCGAGGCGAAGGCGTCCGGCGGATACGTGGCGACGGTCCAGGGCGTCGAGCAGCCCGTCCCGTCGCGGTTCGTCACGATGCTCCTCCAGCAGGTGGTGCAGGAGCGGGCCGGCACGGGCGACCCGACAGCGGCCGATTCGGCGGCGCTCAAGGCCGACATCGGCGAGCGGATCGCGCGGATGTTCGGCGGCAACCGGCCCCAGCGGGGCCCGAGCCAGTGCCACGACATCACGGCCTATCCCGAGATCGGCCTGGCCGGCGGCGCCTGCGGCGGCTACGGGCTGCTGCTCGACATCTCCGACGTCGCCAACCCGGTCCGCGTGGCCGCGGTGGCCGACTCGAACTTCTCGTACTGGCACTCGGCCACGTTCAACAACGACGGGACCAAGGTCCTCTTCACCGACGAGTGGGGCGGCGGCGGCGGCGCGAAGTGCCGCGTCACGGACCCGATGGAGTGGGGCGCCGACGCGATCTTCACGATCGAGGACGACGACCTCGAGTTCCACAGCTACTACAAGCTGCCGGCGCCGCAGACGCCGGTGGAGAACTGCGTGGCCCACAACGGCTCGCTGATCCCGATCCCCGGCCGCGACGTGATGGTCCAGGGGTGGTACCAGGGCGGCGCCTCGGTGTTCGACTGGACCGATCCGGCGAACCCGATCGAGATCGCCTACTTCGATCGCGGCCCGGTGGACGCCGAGGAGATGCGGAGCGGCGGCCCGTGGTCGATCTACTGGTACAACGGCGTGATGGTGAGCTCCGAGATCGCGCGCGGGCTCGACATCCTGGAGCTGACGCCGAGCGAGTACGTCTCCGCCAACGAGATCGAGGCGGCGAAGACGGCGCGGTTCGAGTACTTCAACGTCCAGGGCCAGCAGAAGTTCGTGTGGCCGCCGTCGTTCGCGCTGGCGCGGGCCTACCTGGATCAGCTGGAGCGGTCGAACGGCCTGGACGGCGACGGGATCGAGGTGGCGCGACAGGCGCTGGCGTCGGCCGAAGAGGCGTCGGGAACGGTGCGCCGGGTGGCGCTGGTCGCGCTGGCCGCCGAGATCGAGGATGCCGCCAGCGGCGCGGACGACCGGGCGAAGGTGCGGACGCTCGCGGCGACGGTGCGGGAGCTCTCGGAGCGGTAGCCCTCCCCGGAGCCGGCAGCACACGGGAGCGCCCCCGGTCCGGATCCGGACGGGGGCGCTTCTCATCGGCGCCTGCCACGGATGTAAGAGTTCGAATACTCCCGATTCCGTCTGTGCCCTACTCTGTCTACAGCACGCCACTCACCCAAGGAGGCAGACATGGGGTTGTTCGATCGTGACAAGGACAAGGAGAAGCCCGACTTCTCGAACGTGGAGAGCGGCGCCTCGTCCACCGCGCCGGAACCCACGGAGAGCCAGAGCGGCACCTACGTGGTCCAGAAGGGCGACACGCTGTGGGCGATCGCCGAGCGGTTCTACGGCAACGGAAGCGAGTGGCCGAAGATCCATGAGGCGAACCGGGACCGGATCGAGGATCCCGACATGATCCAGCCCGGATGGGAGCTCACGATTCCGGGTGCTGAGGGGGGGACCGTATGAGCCGCAACAGGAGCTGGACACCGGCCCGGCTGGTCCTCGCCCTGGCGCTGGCCGCGACGGCCGGCGCGTGCGGGGGCGACGAGTCCGAGGTGGCCGAAGAGGGGCCGGTGGTCGAGGAACAGCGCGTGGAGGTCACCGGGATCACGCTGGGTCCCGCCGTCGGGGCGGACCGGCGGGTCACCGGATCGACGGACACGTTCGGTCCCACCGACACGATCTACGTCTCCGTCGAGACTCAGGGCGTGGCGCCGGCCGCAGAGCTGACGGCGCGCTGGACCTACCAGGACGGCCAGGTGGTCGACGAGTCGAGCCGCAGCATCGCCCCCAACGGGCCCGAGGTGACCGAGTTCCACATCTCCAAGCCCGACGGCTGGCCGGCCGGTGACTACGAGGTCGCGATCCTGCTCGACGGCGTGGAGGCCCAGCGGGCGTCCTTCACCGTGGAGGCCGGCGGCTGATCCCGGAGAGGCGGGGGGCGCCGGCTGGTCCATCAAGAATCATTGATGTATCATCGCGTCGATGACCGTCGACGCCCCCGCCGATCCGGCCCGCGCCGCCGCGCTGTTCCAGGCGCTCTCCGACGAGAAACGGCTCCGCATCCTCACGCTCCTGTCCGGCGGGGAGCTCTGCGTGTGCGAGCTGACCGACGCGCTCGACGTGGGGCAGTCGCTCCTGTCGTTCCACCTGAAGACGCTCCGCGATGCCGGGCTGGTGACCGATCGGCGGGAGGGCCGCTGGGCCTTCTACGCGCTGGCGACCGACGCGCTGGCCGAGGCCGGCGCCATGCTCGCGGAGCTTGCGGCCACCGACCCGAAGCCCCGGGAGCGGGCGCCCCGGTGCGCGACATGACCTGGCGCGCGGCCCTGATCGCCGACGTCCACGGCAACCTGCCGGCGCTCGAGGCCGTCCTCGCGGACGTCGAGCGGCGCGGGCTGGAGGCGGCGTACCACCTGGGCGACCTGGTCGGCTACGCGCCGTGGCCGGACGAGGTGGTCGACCTCCTCGCCGAGCGCGGAATCGCCGGCGTCTCCGGCAACTACGACTCGACGACCGCGGTCGGGGCCGACCACTGCGGCTGCCGCGCCGAGAACCCCGAGCAGGAGGCGCTCGCCCACGAGAGCTACTCCTGGACCCTCGCCCGCGTGAGCCCGGAGACGAAGCGGATGCTCCGCGCGCTTCCCTTCCGGCTGGATCTGCGCCCCGGCGGCGGCCACCGCTCGGGACCCACGCTCCACCTGATCCACGGCGCGCCGACCCTCAACACGCTCTACTGGGACCAGGACCGGTCCGACGATTTCGCCCGCAAGATGGCGGGCAAGCTGGGAGCGCGGGGAGGCGACGCGGTCGTGTTCGGCCACACCCACGTCCCCTGGAAGCGCGCGGTCGACGGGATCCTCTTCGTCAACGCCGGCTCGGCGGGGCGGCCCAAGGACGGCGACCCCCGGGCTTCGTGGGCCATCGCCACCTGGGACGGCGAGGCGATCGACGTGGAGCACGTCCGCACGGAGTACGACGTGGAGCGCGCGGCGCAGGCGATCCTCGAGAGCGCGCTCCCCGACTCGTTCGCGGACGACCTGCGGACCGGCGGCCGGAAGACGGCGGAGTCGAGCCCGTGACCGCTCCGGCCCCGGCAGCCCCACCGCTCCCCGGTCGGCTCGCGTTTCTCGACCGCTACCTGACGCTCTGGATCTTCCTCGCGAT
>DATLFF010000196.1:0-2306 GCA_035524915.1 Gemmatimonadota bacterium
GGGGGGAGAGGCGGGCTCGTCGGGCATGGTGCAGTATGCGGGGCGTAGGCGCGGAACCGCAACGGGTGGACAGGGGTCCGGTCCCGGTATACGATGGGATCGGTCGAATCATGAGACGTCGGGTCACAATCGGGTGGGTCATCCTCGCGTTCGCGATCGTCGTGCGCGCCGTCCCCGCGGCGGCGCAGGACGATCCCGCGGCGCTCGCATCCGCTTACTTCGCCGATCTCGCGGCCGAGCGGTGGGAGGCGGCCACCGCGCGGCTGGACCCCGCGGCGCTGGCCGACTGGAAGGCGGAGGTGCTCGAGGGGCTCCGGCGGCCTCCCGGCTTCGCCGTGCCCACCGTCGAGGGCGTCATGGCGGCGAACCCGGACATGTCGCGGACGGTGGCCGAGCATTTCGTGAGCCGGATCCGGCCCGACCCGCAGCGGGACGTGCCGATCTGGTTCGCGGGCGTCGAGTCGATGGAGGCGCTCGCCCGGCTGGAACCGCCCGCCGCGGCGGCTCGCGCGCTGGAGGCCGCTTCCCCGGCGCACCAGCTGTCCCTCGTGCGCGATCGACGCCCGGCGCCACCCGGCGGCGAAGGAACGGATGGCGGCCGGGTCGCGGAGCGGCGACGCGACGTACTGGGCGTTGTGCGGGACCCGGACCTCGCGCACGTGGTCTACCTGGACCGGTGGGTCGACCCGATGTGGCCGGACGCGCCACCGGACCTCGCCGACCACAAGGTGAACGTGCGCGTCGCCACCGCGCGGCGGGGCGACGACGGCTGGGCGCTCCAGCCGGGGGCGCTACTCTCGCGCTCCGGGGCGCTCGTCGTAACGATCTACGGCTCGCGGCCGCCGGGTGAGCCGCGGCCGGCGACCGAGCCCCCGCTTGAGGACCCCCCCGCGGAGACTGCGGAGCGGTTTCTCCGGGCGCTGGACGAGGACCGTTGGGAGGTCGCGGCCGCCTTCTTCTCCGCGTCCGATCTCGAGCGCTGGCACCGCGAGATCGTCCGCCGGATCGAGACCTCACCGAAGCGGGAGTCGGTCGAAGAGATCCTCGAGCGCGAGCCGGACCTGCCGCGGGAGGTGGCCGAGTACCGCGCCCGGCAGTGGCCGGCCGATCCGATGGGGCAGATGTACCCGCCGATCATCGGCGTCGAGACGCTCGACGAGCTGCGGGCGCTCGCCCCGGTGGCGGCTGCCGCCGGCGCGCTCCAAGGGGGCGACCCCGGCGAGCACCCAGCGCACGTGCTCGCGAACCACGGCGACAGGATGCCGCCCGAGGACGCCGCGGCGTACCGCGCGATGACCGGCCACGACGCGTCACGGACGATCCTCGGGACGGTCCCGGGGCCGACGCCGCGGGACGTCCAGATCGTCTACCGTCTCCGCTGGGGCGGGGAGGCCGATTACGCGATCGACGAGGTCGCGGTGCTGAGCCTGGTCGCCACCCCCGACGGGTGGCGGGTGAGGCGCACGGGGAGCGGGCTCCTGGGCGAGACGTCCCGCGAGCCGACCTGGCCCGTGATCATCCTGGAGACGATCCGGCCGGTGGGGCCGCGGCCCGCGCCGGGATCGGCAGACGAGAGCGAAGTGAACCGATCCGACCCGGAGGCCGTGGCTCGCGCGTTCCTCGAGGCCATCAACACCGAGGACTGGGGTCGAGCGGCCGCCTTGTTCGACGAAACGGCGCTGGGTTGGTGGTATGGCAACACCGGAAGGTTCCTGGAGGAGAGGAGGAGTCAGCCGATGGACCAGCAGGCCCGCGCTGCCATGTTGCATCGTCTCGGCATCGAATCGGTGGACGAGTGGGGGGGGATCACCCCGCTGGAGGCGGCGGAACGGCAACTCCGAGGGCGGTATTCCGAGCAGGCCTTCCGCGAGTTCCTGGCGAAGACGGTCCCCGGCGCGGATTTCTCTCCCCACATGTTCAGCCGCGACCGCTCGCTCGTGGGAGTCGTGCGCGGGTCCGACGAGATGGCGTACGCGGTGTACCTGGAACGGCCGCCGGAGCCGCACCGCGTCCACCGATCGGTCGAGAACCTGATCCTCCAGCGGAGGCGAGGGGCCTGGGCCATTCTCCCGCAGCGGCAACTCCTAGGAGGCGCCGGAGAGCCACCTCCGGAACTCGACCCGAAATGATCCGGATGGAGTAGCCTGCCCCCTCCCGTGTACCTCCGGGTGCTCTGGGAGACGAGGGTTGGCGGGTGATGGCGGAGAAGCTCCTGATGGGGACGTTCCGACCCTTCCCGCTGGACGAGATGCCGCCCTCCCCGGGCCCCGAGTAGTCTCCGGCCGCGAAACCGGCCCCTACCCCAT